>JAUQWT010000315.1 GCA_030835005.1 Ignavibacteria bacterium
CCCCATGAAAGGAACGTTCCCACGGCAATTGCCGCCAAATGTTCACTTCCAAGCTTGCCTATCCAAAATGAATCAAGTATGGCAATTGCAAGGCTTCTGCCAAGGTTCTGAAAGAACACTGGCCATGCAAGCCTGATTATCTGCCTGTTTAAATTTCCTGTTGTAGTCAGCAAATCGTTATCTCTTCACTTCAAAAAAGCTTCTTATGATCTCTCCGCATTTCTCATACATTATTCCGCCTGTTACACTGAGTTCATGATTAAGAGATGAATTGTTTGTTATGTTAAGTACTGAGCCACACGCCCCTGTCTTGTTATCAAATGCACCAAAATACAAGGCTTCCATCTTTGAAAGCACAATTGCCCCGGCACACATTGAGCAGGGCTCCAGTGTAACATACATTGTGCATCCAAGCAGTACTTTTGATGAAAGATATCCTGCCGCTGAAGTTATGGCAATTATTTCGGCATGAGCAGTAGGGTCACGGAGTGTCTCAACCTGATTAAACCCCTTGCCGATAATACGGTCTTCAAAAACCACCACTGCGCCAATCGGAATTTCTTTCATTTCATAAGCCTTCTCAGCTTCCTTGTACGCGTACTGCATCCATATTTCGTGTTGTGTCATTTACGTGTGAGCTTCTTCAGTTCCTGCAGTTTATTCAAAGCATCTAACGGAGTCATGTTCTCAAGATCTATCTTACTTAATATATCATTCAGTTCGTTATCCTTATACTCAAACAGGTTTATTTGGAATTCATCTTTCCGTCTCGAGCGCTCTTCACGTTTTTCAAGGTTACCAAGTATTTCCTTCGCGCGCTTAGTAACAATTTCCGGCAATCCCGCCATTTGCGCGACATGTATTCCAAAGCTGTGATCAGCTGTGCCATCATTTATTTTATGAAGGAAAATTACTTTATCGCCAATTTCTTTAACTTCTACCCTGGAGTTTTTTATTCTGGGGTAAAGACTGGCAAGAGCATTTAGCTCATGGTAATGTGTTGCAAAAAGTGTCTTTGCCTTTGCTATCGGATTCTCATGAATGTACTCTGTAATTGCCCATGCAATTGAAATTCCGTCATAAGTGCTTGTGCCGCGTCCTACTTCATCAAGCAGAACAAGGCTTTTTGGTGTTAAATTGTTCAATATGTTTGCAGATTCCTGCATTTCGACAAGAAAAGTACTTTCACCTCTTGCAATGTTATCCATTGCCCCAACTCTTGTGAATATCCTGTCGCAAATTCCTATCGTTGCCTTTTTTGCAGGCACAAATGAACCTATTTGCGCAAGCAGAACTATGAGCCCAAGCTGTCTCAGGTACGAAGATTTACCGCTCATGTTGGGACCAGTAATAATGATAACCTGATTCACTTCGGGATCGAGATTTGTATCATTCGGCACGTATTTTTCACCCGCCGGCAGAAGCTGTTCAATCACAGGATGGCGCCCGTCTCCGATCTCAATTGTGTCACCTTCATTTACAGCAGGACAAATATATTTATATTGCTCGGCAATCTCTGCGAATCCGATAAGTACATCCAGAATACCTATCATAGCGGCATTCAACTGAATGTCACTTGCAAACTCAACCACCTTCAGGCGAACATCATTAAAAAGTTCTGCTTCAAGCACTGAGATTTTATCATGAGCGCTTAGTATCTTCTCTTCATATTCCTTAAGTTCCTGTGTAATGAATCTTTCTGCGTTTACAAGAGTTTGTTTTCGAACGTAGCCTTCGATCTTATCAGCTTTGACAAGATTTGCTTTGGATATTTCTATATAATAACCAAAAACTCTGTTGTAGTTTACTTTTAGTGAATTAATCTTAGTTTTCTCACGCTCTTTACGCTGATAATTCTCCAGCCATGCCTCGCCGGAATTCATTATTCCGATCAGTTCATCAAGCTCTTTATTGTATCCCTGTTTGATTATCCCTTTCCCTCCAATATTTGTATCTGAAGGAACAGTTACATCTTCATTAATTGAACTTTCTATCAGCATTGAAAGATCATCAAGCTGCTTCAAATTATTGTTAATATCACTTAGTGTTTTTACCTTACTGCCCGCAATGTACGATTTTACTTCTGTGATAGTTTTAAGTGAATATTTCAGATTGACAAGATCTCTGGCAACAGCCCTTGCGGTTGCGATCTTGGATATTAGTCTCTCAAGGTCACCAATGCTCTTGAATATAGTGATCAGGTTCTTCCTCAGTGGCTTGTTCTCATAAAATTCCAAAACACATTCCTGCCGCTTCTGAATCTGTGATAACTTCTTCAAAGGGCGGGATATCCAGTTCTTCAAAAGCCGCGCTCCCATTGCGGTTTGGGTTCTATCCATTATAGATATCAGTGTTCCTTCA
The DNA here is from genome assembly GCA_030835005.1 of Ignavibacteria bacterium. Classification (GTDB taxonomy): domain Bacteria; phylum Bacteroidota; class Ignavibacteria; order Tepidaquicellales; family OLB5; genus OLB5. The sequence goes on from JAUQWT010000315.1 coordinate 2,362, forward strand.
CGGCTGCCTTCAGAAAGTGATGAGATTATCTCCAGGTTCCTTTTTGTGGAGTTATCGAGTACAATGTAATCGCTTGTATCATAAAGGGATACTTTGTTTATATGCGATAGGTTTCCCTTTTGCGTCTCATTAATGTAATTCAGTATTCCGCCTGCAGCAATTATGCCAAGCGGATAGTCTTCAATCCCAAAACCTTTTAGTGATTTAGTCCTAAATTGTGTAAGGAGTAACTCCGTGCAGTAATCGTGATTAAATATCCATTCATCCAGCTTTGTAATTGTAATTCTGTTGTGAAAAACCGGATTAGGATCCATATCCAGCAAACCGGCAAACAAACTCTTCTGGGATTTTGATATTATTACTTCGGCGGGATTTATCAGCTCAAGCTGGTCTTTAATACTCTTAAAGGACATCTCACACGCAGAAAACTCTCCGGTAGATATATCGCAAAAAGCAAAGCCGCATCTTTCATCCTTTACAAAAAAGCATGCAATGTAATTATTGCTTTTGTGATCCAGCAGCTTGTCCGAAAATGTCAAGCCCGGCGTTACTACTTCAACTACATCGCGCTTTACAATTCCCTTTGCAAGCTTAGGGTCTTCCATCTGTTCGCAAACCGCCACTTTGTAGCCTGCTTTAACCAGTTTTGGCAGATAATTATCAATTGCATGGTGTGGAAATCCGGCAAGAGCTACGTCGCTGGCAGCCCCGTGCGCTCGCTTGGTCAAGGTTATTCCCAGCACCTTTGAAGCAATATGTGCATCTGTATCAAAGGTTTCAAAGAAATCTCCCATACGGAACAAGAGCACAGTATCCGGGTACTTAGCTTTGATTTGGGAATATTGCCGCATAAGCGGTGTCTGGGTTTCTGCCATTAAAAGTGGTTAATAATTGGGAATCAGCAAAAATACCTTAAAAATGGGGGAGTTTCAATTGAGAAATTATAAAGGTCAAGTGTTAATAACTTCATTCCCTGATTAAATACAGTCTATTATCTTCCACAAGATAAAGCATCGGTGCTATCTGAATCTTGGGATACACTTGCCTCATCCGGATAGACTCACTTAATGTAAAATCAATTTCATTTCTTATTTCAAACTTGGGAGAAAATTCTGTGAAATGTTCTTCCGCCTGTTCTTTGCTCCAGCCTGCATTTTTCACTAGTCCATTAACGAAAATTTCTTTCTTCGATGCAAGATCAACCATTCCGCAATGATTATGTCCAATTAACGCTATATGTTTAACGCCGCCAACAGAAATTGCAAACGATACTTTGAACCCGCTGTAGCTCAAGTTTGCACCTCCTGCCCGGATGATAAATGCAAAGTTATCGGGAATGTTCAAATGTTTACGGTTATCCATACACATCCCGATCAGAAGCTGGGCGCTGGAATAGTTGTCAAAAGGTTTGTTCAGGTTATGATACTCAAGTAAATTGCCAATTGGTGTATCTGTATATTGATCAGGAATTGACCCCCGCGAGTTAATTTCAATTAATCTATCCATTTTCAATCATTTTCTTGATGTATCCGGCAAAATATATATTAAAATGATACCATAAAATGTCAATTTAATTAAACTATATAAATGGTTATTTTGACAAAATTTTAAAGTTCAAAAGACTATATGTTTATTACTTTCGAAGGACTCGATTTTTCAGGCAAATCTACACAGGCTAAAATGCTGGGTGAATATCTAAGCTCGCACAAGATCAGAAACATCCTGCTGCGCGAGCCCGGAGGAACAACAATCTCAGAAAAAGTAAGGGAGATCATTTTAGACCGTGAACACATAGAAATGACCCCTCTTACCGAATTCATGTTATTTTCGGCCTCTCGTTCACAGCTTGTCAGCCAGGTGATAATACCGCATCTAAAGCGCGGATATGTAGTAATTTGTGATAGATACTATGATTCTTCCACAGCTTACCAGTCATATGGCGGCAGTTTGGAACTTAAAGCAGTCAAAAAAGTTAATGAAATAGCTTCAGGCGGACTTAAGCCCGATATTACATTTCTCATTGATATTTCGCCCAAACAGGCATTTGAGCGGGCTATTCTAAGAGGAAATGCCAAAGACAGGATGGAAAACAAGAACTTAAAGTTCTATAATAAGGTTTATAGAGGTTTCAGGGATATTGCAAACAAGAATAAGAAAAGATTTGTTGTAATAAATGGCTCGCTTACCATAGGGCAAATCCACACAATAATAACAGAAACAGTAAATAAGAAACTAAAATCATAATATGATCAAACTAATTTCTCTCAGAAAGCTCTCCTTATTCCTCGCAGCACTGTTTATCTTAACTAGTGCAAGTACCTTCAGTGGCGGTGATGATGACGTCTATACGCAGATCAACAAAAACATGGATGTATTCGGCAAGTTGTATAAAGAAATAATGCTGGATTACGTTGATGAAATTGACGGCGATAAATTCATGAAAGCGGGTATTGAAGGAATGCTTGGAACACTTGATCCGTATACAAACTTTCTTGATGAATCACGCAAAGATGAGGTTGATCTGATCACAACCGGTAAATACGGGGGAGTTGGAATAACTGTGGGGATGAAAGACAGTATTATCATTATTACCGATATTCTTGAAGGCTACTCAGCTCAGAGAGAAGGTTTAAGGCGAGGTGACAAGATTCTCAGTATTGACGGCAATTCAATGGCTGGCAGAAAAATGGGAGATGTAAGATCGTTCACGCGTGGTGAACCCGGTACAAAAATGAATATGAAAGTACAGCGCGGAGATAAAGAGCTTGATTTTACACTCACCCGTCAGGAAATACAGCTTAAGAACGTTAGCTACAAAGGAACTATCGAAGACGGTATAGGTTATATTAAGCTTGATAGATTCAGCCGTTATGCTGAAAACGAGATCGTTGATGCGATAAACGAGATCAAGTCAAAGGGAGATGTTAAAGGCATCATACTTGATATGCGCGGAAATCCGGGCGGTTTGCTTGATGCGGCAATAGGAATCCTTAACAAGTTTGTTGATAAAGGCAACTTACTCCTCACAACAAAAGGAAGAAAGCTTGATTCAGAGCGCAAGTATTTTTCTTCAGAAACACCTCTTGTAAATAAAGATGTTTCGCTTGTAATAATAATAGATGAAGGAACTGCTTCGGCCAGTGAAATAGTGGCCGGCGCCATACAGGATCTCGATAGGGGAGTAATTGTCGGCACTAAATCGTTTGGTAAAGGCCTTGTACAGGTTTTTCAGCCATTGAGCTTTGGAAATCAGCTGAAAATAACTAACCAGAAATATTATACTCCCAGCGGAAGGTGGATACAATCCAAGAATTATTTCAAAGAAAATAAGTATGGTGTTTTCAAGCCAAATCCATATTTTAATCAAAAGGAATTCAAAACAATTGGGGGCAGAACGGTTTTTGCCGAAGGGGGAATAACTCCTGACCGGATAATTGATGTTGTTAAGAATAATGAACTTCTGGAGGCCCTTAATTATGAAGATATGTATTTCAGGTTTGCTGCCAAGTACACTGAAGAAAATCCTGATGCAAGCCGCTTTGTAATGAGCGATGATATTTTGAACCAGTTTTACCAGTATGTAAGTAATTCTGATTTTGTCTTCAATACCGATGCAGAACAGGAACTTGCTTTGCTGAAAAAAGATGCCGATGATAAACAGTATTCTGAAAAAGTAAAGAGCTATATAGGACTGCTTGAAGGGGAATTGAAAGCCGAAAAGTTCAGGGATTTCGAGAAATCAAAACCTGTTATTACGCAGAAGCTTGAGTACGAGATGCTTAAGAAGTACAGCATGCCTGAAAAGGTTGTAATCGAATCGGGCTTAAAAGGAGACCAGCAGGTGCAGGAAGCTATCCTGATAATAAAAGACAGAGGCTTATATAACAGCCTTTTGGAACCCAGATAAATTGAGCATTGAAGTAATTCTGATGCTGCTGGGTGTTGGAGTTGCAGCAGGAGTTTTATCCGGAATGTTCGGAGTTGGGGGCGGTATTATTATCGTCCCTTCTTTAATTGCTGTTTACGCATATACGGGTTTTGATTCGCCTTATCTCGTCCATATTGCAATAGCAACAAGCCTTTTTACAATAATTTTCACAAGTCTCTCATCATCTCATAAGCATTTCGGTCATGGTAATGTTGAGTGGAAAGCCGCGCTGATAATAGGTCTTTCAAGCGCTATAACAGTGTATTTATTTTCAAAGATTGCCATTTTAATGCCGGGAGATACATTGAAAAAGATATTTTCCATTATACTTGCAATTGTTGCTGTAAAAATGCTATTTGATAAGAAGATTGATCCTGCACTAAAAGATGACAGTAGGACTGAAGTATACAGTAAATGGATTTGTTTCGGGATTGGGATACTAAGCGGCGCCATTGCGGCTTTTTCGGGACTTGGTGGAGGAGTATTTGTAATTCCTTTAATGCACTATCTGATGAAAGTACCGTTCAAAAAAGCTGTTGGTACTTCTTCTGCTGCGATCCTGATAACTGCAATAGCGGGAGTTTTTAGTTATTATCTAAATACACCTGCCGGGCTCATAAGTATTCCATATTCATTCGGAATGGTTGATACCATTTCCGCGTTACCGGTTATTGCTGCTTCAATCCCGCTTGCCAGATTAGGAGTATATATAAACAGAAGAACGCATCATTACCTGCTGACAAAAATGTTTGCTTTATTTATCCTGATTGTTTCCGTCAAGCTGATTTTTTTCTGAACCGCCGTTTGAAACACTGCCGTTACTCCTGCTTGAAAACTCTTCGTATGCATTGATTATATCCTTCACCAGCCTGTGGCGAACTACATCCTTTTTATCAAGATATACAAATGCTACACCATCAACATTTAAAAGAATGTTCTGTATCTGCACAAGTCCTGAGGTCTGCTTTGCCGGAAGGTCAATTTGTGTTATATCCCCGGTAATTATTGCCCTTGAGTTTACTCCAAGCCTGGTTAGGAACATCTTCATCTGCATTGAGGTGGCATTCTGAGCTTCGTCAAGTATTAAGAAAGCGTTATTCAGTGTACGGCCTCTCATATATGCCAGAGGAATAATTTCGATTATGTTCCGCTCAAAGTACATTTTCAGTTTATCCGCTGGAACCATATCTTCAAGTGCATCAAATAGTGGTTTCAGGTAAGGATTGACTTTTTCCGAGAGATCGCCGGGCAGAAATCCCAGGCTTTCACCCGCCTCCACAGCAGGACGGGATAGAAGTATCCTGTTGATTTTTTTTGATTTAAGGGCAGCCAGTGCAATTGCAACTGCAAGGTATGTTTTGCCGGTTCCCGCCGGACCTATTGCAAACACTATCTCGTTTTCTTTGGAGCTGCGGAATAATTCAAGCTGGCCCATTGTTTTGGGCTTAATGAAATCACTCTTTTCAACCAGAATTACATCATCAAGCTCTTCTCTTTTGATTCCAACTTTCTTTTCAAGCGCGGCATCTTGTGAGCCGGTAACAAGCTCAATTATGAGATTTACATCTCCTTCTGTAATTTTCCCCTGCCTTTTCTGCAAAAGCATTAGTTCCTTGAAAATGGTCTCAATCATTGCCAGCTCTTCAACTTCACCCTTAAGGTAAACATTCTCACCCCTGACTGTTATGTTGGAATTAAAACGTTCCCTGATTGAATCTATATTTTTGTCATTAAACCCTGCAAAATTCACCAGGTCTATGCCATAAAGCGATATGTTCTTTTCGGTTACTATCAAGAATCTACGTGATATTGTTTTCGATAAATAAACAAGCCCTTGAACCGGAGTCCAAGGGCCTGAGAAATACTTTGTTTATTAAGCAAAGTGAAATCAGAAGTTAATTATTTCTTAACGTCTTTCTTTTCATCTTTCTTAACATCTTTCTTTTCGTCTTTCTTTACATCTTTCTTAGGGTCAGTAGTCGTGGTCGTGGTCTTTGTTTTTCTTGTCTTTCTGTATCTCTTTGAACTGTTCTCAGCTTCTTTTTTCTGAGCATCGGTGAGTGTTGGGATCTTCAAGCACTGTCCAGGATAGATCAAGTTAGGATTGGTTACCTTTTTGTGTCTGCTGTTTGTCCTTGAATCCATGTTAGCAACGCCATTTTTGTTAGCATCCCAAATTGCCGGCCAGTAATACGGTGAACCGTATTTCATCTTGGAGATCTTCCAGAGGCAATCACCTTTTACTACAGTGTAGCAAGCTTCAGGTGGTTTTACTTCCCAATCAGCAAGCTTCTTGGTCATTGAAGCATACCTGTCAGCGAACTCAGGTAAGCAACGAGCTTTATCTTTTGATATCTCGTCGTAGTACATCTTCCTTGCATCAGCAGGTGTACCAACTTTACCGTTGATCTTCTTTTCGGTCTCTTCAAATTTCTTGCGGAAATCAGCTACGCCGCTCTTGGTTGTTCCAACCATAGCGTATAAGTCGTTTTCGCATTTTTCGAGCTCTTTATCTTTGTTAGCTGATGTGCTCTTTAAGCCGTCGATCTCGCTGTTTAAAGCGCTGAGTCTTGACTGTAAGTTGCTCTTTTCAGCATTAAGCTCGTCCATCTGTCTCTGCCACTCTTCTTCATCCATTTCTTCCATCTGCTGGTCATCGTCATCATCATCGTCATCATCCTGTGCAAGCAAATTAGCGTTGCTCATAGTTAAGCCAAACGCTATAAAGAATAGTAAAAATAATTTATGTAATTTCATTTATTTACCCATCCCGTCTAAGCATGCTTTGGTTTTCGCCATATCATCGCCGCATTTTTTGATTTTTGCATCTTTATCTGAAATCTGTTTCTGCAAAGAAGCTTTTTCGTCTTCTTTAGCTTTAACCTGTGAGCGTAAGCTTTCGACTTCTGCTTTCAGGTTATTTAAAGCTTCCATCTGCTCTTCGTCAACACCGCCACCGCAGCCAACCAAAAAAGCTGACCCAGTGAACATTGTTGCAATTAAGAGCATATAAAGCTTGCTTCTTAAATTTGCCATGAAATACCTCCTGTATTTTATTGGCGTTATTGAATTATGGTTAATTAACATAGCAAATATAAACAAATTGCAGGCTATTGTCAAGCATAATTCTAAAAAACTATACACTAAATATTATTAATATAGGGGAATTTTAGCATATTTACAAAAGTGTACTAAAATTAGTACAGTCATTCCATCAGTCTTTACTCTTGTTCCTTATTCTCCTAAAATTCCTTGATCTTTCCTCTGCTTCCTTCCTGCTTTCATCGTTCAAAGAAGGGATCTTCAAAACCTGTCCGGGGTATATGAAATTCGGATCAGATATTTTTCTGTAAACAAAATCTTCGAAGCTTTCCGGATTTGCGATTGTTATTCTGTTTGCATCCCATATAGCCGGCCACAAATACGGATTGTTGTAACTTGACTGCGAAATCCTCCACAAACAATCACCTTTAACTACACTGTAATTACCCGGGCCAACTAGTGAAGAATCCATGTTCTCTGCTATATGATATTCAGTTAGAATATTTTTCATCTTTGCAAATCTTTCATAGAATTCAGGTAGGCACTTTATCTTTGATGCAGCGATTTCATCAAAATAGAATTTATGTGCCTCGCCCGGAGTGCCAATACGGCCTTTCACTCTTTTTTCGGTTTCAGTAAATTTACTTCTGAAACTCTCAACTTCATCTTTTGAAGCGCCTACAATCGCATACAGCTCATCAGTGCAGTTCATTTTGCTCAGTGACTCATTCAGAATGCTCATACTATCAATCTGAAGATTCAAGGTATCTATCCTTGCAAGCATTTTAATCGCTTCAATTACATACAAGTCTCTTACGGCCTCCCATTGTTCCTGGTTTAGATCATCGGGGAGCTTATCGGGCAAATTATCGCCTGTCTGTGATTGAATGACGGATGGAAAGAGTAATATGACAAAAAGAATTATTTTTAATGCTTTGGGCAACTATAATTATTTAGTGATTTTGTAAGTTTCCACAAGCTTTATACCTTCATCATATCTTAGAATATTAAGCTCAGAATTTACTCCGTGATAATCTAATGAAATTTTAGATTTAATTGCATCGTAACTGACCAGATTTTTCAAAGCTGTGTTCAGGTCTTCCCGAGTCTTATTTCCGTCTCTAATAAGTTTGAAAATAAGATTTGCAGCATCATACCCGAATAGGAAGTTCTTTGAAAGCTTGAACTTGGTTTTTTTTAGTTTCTCCTTCAGATCAGTAAAATCCGGATTATCTTCATTTGGGAAGTACTCTGACTCAAATACAAGGTTTTTCAGATACACACCGTTATCCTGAAGTGTCTTTTCGTTATTCCAGTCGCCGGTTCCGGCAATATACATACTTAGTCCGTCTGAAAACAGCTGAGGGACTATTACACTGATTTCTGATGGATTGGCAATCGGAATATAAATAGCATCAATTACCCCCTGCACAAATTTTACAGTTTCGGGCTTAAGTTTGTAAGGCTTGATGTTCATAGTATCAACAATTTTTTTGGCATTGGCTCCCAGCATATAATAGATGCTTACATCCATATTAAGGGAAATAGATGAATCTATTAAGCTCCACCTCACTCCTGCATTTTCAAGTTTCTGTTTCTGTGTTAAGTTTAGGTTTGCGGCATTAATGAACATATCATTCTCGCGAACATACTTAACTATCTTACCGATCTGTTCATTTATGTCTTTTGGATCCTTTGGGTAAGATTCTGCGAGCAAAACCTTACCGCCCATAGTTTTGACCTCATTTTCAAAATGTTTTTTAAAGTTCTCTCCATAAGTCTCTTCATATATTATAGCAAAATTCTTCAACCCGTTTATCTTTATCAGATAGTCTGCCATCAGTTTACCGCGGACTTCGTAGCTTGGATTCAGCTGATATACATAATTGTGAGCAGAAGCCAGTTCATCACCCGTAGCTGTTGGGGATATGATCGGGATCCTGAACTGCGGGCCGTTTATTGCAGATTCACTCAACTCACTGCTGAATACCGGTCCTATTACACCAATTATTCCCTCGTCTTCGCCAAATGATTTTATTATATCGCTTGCAGCAACGGGGTCTCTTCTGGTATCCATTACTTCAAGAGTGATCTTAACGGCCGAATTCTTGCTGTATTCCGTCAAAGCAAACTTAATGCCATCAAGTATTTCTCCTCCAAGCTGCTTTTTAGTATTATCATCACTTTCGGTAAATAGCGGTAACGCAACACCTATCTTTACAGTGGTTTGCGCGAATAGAACTGAAGAATTCAGTGCCAGCAAAACCAAAGCGATCGCACAATATTTGAAATTTACTATTTGATTTTTGATTTTTGTTACTCCCATTCAATTGTTGATGGAGGTTTATTGCTTATATCATAAACAACGCGGTTTATGCCTTTTACGTTGTTTGTGATTTTTGTTGATATCTCTTCAAGTGCCGCCGACGGCATATGAAACCAGTTAGCTGTCATTCCGTCAACACTTTCAACCGCCCTTAGGGCCAGTACCCTTTCATATGTCCGCACATCACCCATTACACCTACTGTTGATACAGGCAGCAACACGCAGAAAGCCTGCCATATCCTGTTGTAAAGCCTGTACTTGTGCAGGCACGACCTGTAAATATAATCTGCTTCCCGTAATATATCAAGTTTTTCTTTAGTAACACTTCCCAATATTCTTACTCCAAGCCCCGGACCGGGGAACGGATGTCTTTCAAGTATCACTTCCGGCACCTTTAGCAGCTTGCCAATTATACGAACTTCATCTTTGAACAGTTCTCTGAAAGGTTCAATTAAGCTCATATGAAGCGATTTCGGAAGTCCGCCTACGTTATGGTGTGATTTGATGGTAACTGACGGACCGTGAAACGAAGATGATTCAATAACGTCCGGATATAAAGTGCCCTGAACGAGGAATTTGATTTTATGTCTCTTGGTTTTGCTGCTTAACCTCTTGCCTTCTTTCAGTGCAAAATCCTGAAATACATCTATGAAGGTCTTGCCAATGATCTTCCTTTTTGTTTCAGGATCAGTTACCCCCTTTAATCTGCCTAAAAAGATCTTTGAAGCATCAATAAATTTCAGATTCAGCTTTCCCGAGAAGTACTTTATTATCTCTTTGCTTTCATCTTTGCGCATCAAACCGTTATCGATATGTACACAGATCAATCTTTTTCCGATTGCTTTATTTATCAAGTATGCCGCAACTGCTGAATCAACACCTCCGCTCATAGCGCAAATTGCATATTCATCACCTACTTTTGTGCTTATCTCTTTCACTTTCTCATCAACAAAAGAACCCATCTGCCATTTGTTCTTTATCATGCATACACTGTAAAGGAAATTTCTCAATATCTTAGTACCTTCCTGAGTGTGATTAACCTCAGGGTGGAATTGAACACCGAAAATTCTCCTCTTTGCAGATTCAAAACTGCTGATCAGGCCGTTCTCGCTTCGTGATGTTACCTTAAATTCCTCAGGCAGGGTTTTGATATGGTCATGATGGCTCATCCAAACGGTAAGTTTGGGTGAAACACCATCAAGAATTACGGTCTTTGCAGTCCTGCGGATATTTGTCCTGCCAAATTCACGGGTCTTCCCGCCCTTAACTGTACCCTTGAAGTGATGTGAGAGCAATTGCAGTCCGTAGCATATTCCAAGAATTGGTAATCTAAGATCGAGGATTGAATTTGCAAGCTGGTTAGCGTTCTTCATGTAAACGCTTTGCGGCCCGCCTGAGAGAATTATGCCTCTAAGTGACTTATCGTTCTTCAAATATGCCAGATCAGCCGTGCATGGAATTACTTCTGAATAAACCCTGCACTCCCTTACTTTACGCGCAATAAGTTTCGTGTACTGCGAACCGAAATCAATTATTATTATTTTATCTGCTGTCATTTTCTGTTATTCTGAGGAGCGAAGCGACGAAGTCACGAAGTGCTCTTCCTAGTCCATTGATGATTAATTACACGAATTTCAGAGTTATCTGAGAAGTAAAAATATTTGTTATTTACTATTTACTGTTTGCAATAGCAAGTTTTACTGCTCCCCAAACAGGCTTATACTTTGTCCTGAAAAACTCTATCTTTCCATACTTCTTTCTGGCGAGTGAGGTTAAATATTTCACAAGAAGCTTCTCTTCCGTAAATAGTGATCCCATAAGTGCTATTTTACATTTTCTGTTTTGCAAAGGGATAAAGTGTGTAAGGAGATTCTCGGCTGCATTCTTGAGAATTTCAATCGAAACTTTGTCTCCTTTTTCTGCAGCCCTGAATACATGTCGGGTGATCTTTGAAATCTCAAACTGATTTATGTAAACTTCCTGAATTATGTTCGTTGAATCAATGCAAAATTCTTTTTTCAGTATATCAACAAGCTTCGTATTTTGCCCTCTGCCGTCATAAAACCTTGTTACTTTGTAAAGAGCCTCTCTTGCTATCCAGTGTCCGCTTCCTTCATCTCCAATATGCCTGCCCCAGCCGCCTATTCTTATCAGTTTGCCTTTGCTATCTATATAGTATAGTATAGAGCCTGTTCCGGCAATCAATATCCCGCAATTTTTGTCTCCCGGCTCAAATGCAGAAGCAAATGCTGTCTCTGTATCGCTAAGTACTATGATATTTCTGATGCCGGTTTGTTTTATTACAGCAGTCTCAAGCTTTTTCCTGTCCTTCTCATATCTTGCCCCTGATATTCC
>JAUQWT010000316.1 GCA_030835005.1 Ignavibacteria bacterium
ATGCGGATGGGGAGTCCGACGGAACCGATGCCGCGGGATACGTACATGTTAGAATTTCCGATCTTATACAAGCCTTCAATATACTTGCTGACCGTCGCGGCAAATGAAAGATTAAAATTTCCTATCTTTACGGGGACAACCTGTCCTCCGTGCGTGTGGCCGGCCAGAACGAGGTCGATCTCTTTCTTCGCCAGGTCATCAAATCCATATGGCTTGTGGCAAAGAAGGATCTTTGGCGAGTCACTGAAAGTTGATTCATTGGTTCTAAGGTACTTATCCATATCACCATAGTACTTAAGGACTTCTCCCATCTTAGCCCCTGAACCGATCGTGTCGTCTATTCCCATCAGATATAGATCTTTGCCTTTGATGCTGATCTTTCTGTGCTGGTTCCTTAAGAGGTCAACGGGGGATTCATTAACGAGAGCTTTGGAAACATACTCGGCATCCTGGAAGAAATCATGATTACCAAGTGAACCGTAAATGCCATGCTCAGCCTTCAGATCACGAAAAGCGGCGGTTAAAGCGTGAACATCGCGTGATTCAAAATTTACAAAATCACCGGGAATACAAATGATATCAGAGCCAAGCTCATTTATTACATCTGCATACTCGCGCATTTCTTTTTCGTTCATATACTGCCCGGCGTGAATATCGCTGATAAGAGTAATTGTGGTGCCCCGTAATTCCGGAGGAAGGTTATGGATGAGGATATCTTTGTATTCTATTCTATAAGCATCATGCCTTAATATACCGTATGCTGCGCCTGTGAAAGCATATGCCGAAAGCCCCATGGTAGAGTAGCGCACAAACTTTCTGCGCGAGAGGTCAACTGTTCTGACAACTTTGCGGTTTTTGAAACTGTTAATTTTTTCTCTCAGAGGTTTAATCAGCTTTGCTATCCACACAGGGATCTGAAAGGGCAGCTTGATAAGCTTTCCGGCTAGCAGCCACAAAGAAATAAGAAACGTAGCAGCCATCCATACATAATATGGGTACAAACCGAGGTACCTGAACCAGTCCGGGGGCATGAATGTCCTTCCCCAAACAAGCGAAATCACCAGTGCTGATAAATTAAATATCACAAACGGCGCAAGAACCCACCATCTATATGAAGGTTTATAGAACCGTGTAGTTTTGAGATATTTTATAAACGAATAATAAACAAGCCCTTGAAGAGCAATGATTATAAAGAAAAATAGTCTCCACATATGTAATTAGATAATCAATCTTCAGCAAAAAACGTTTCAGGGATATTACTGCTATCTGTAATAATTTGTATCTCTGTACTTCAGCAAAATTGCAGAATTTGGCACTGTAACATGGCAAAATATGAAAAACTGCGGGTACATAGAAAGGCTAATTTTCTGATTTATTTTTTATTAATATTGTGAGAGGTAAGGCAATGAATTTACGCTTAAAATAATATATTGACAGCAGAAAAGAAAACAAACGGGGTGATTTACTACAGCGAGCCTGAGAGCAAAGACTTTGAGGAGATCTATTTAAAACTCCGCAAAGCAGAAGGCAGGGTATATGATGACGATTTGGTTTTGCACCTTCCTGATGTTCCACCATGCCACAGGTATTATAATGAATGGCTTGTTAGAAAACGCTCAATGAAAATGCTTATAAGGTACATCTTACGGAACGAAATGATCAAAACTGTTCTTGAGGTTGGATGCGGAAACGGATGGCTATCTGCAAATCTACTCCGATCAACTGACCGAAAAATTACGGGACTTGATGTAAATATAAGCGAGCTTGAGCAGGCGGCACGGGTATTCGGGAACAGGGTCAATTTAGCATTTGCTTACGGCGATATTTTTATGCTTAACGAAAAGTATGATATGATAATTTTGCCGTCGGTAATCTCTTATTTTGAGGATCTGCGTGCTCTTATAAGCAAACTGCTTGGCAATCTGAACGCAGGCGGGGAGATACATATAATTGATAACCCTTTTTTTGATAATAAACCTGCTGCAAAACAAAGGTCGCTGAAGTATTTTAAAGAAATGGGATTTGAGGAAATGGCCGGTCAGTACTTTCATCACAGCTTAAAAGATCTAAGCGAATTCAATTCTAATGTGATTTATGATCCCACAACATTTATCCACAAAGCAAACAGGGCTTTTGACAAGAGCACTCCTCCGTTTTACTGGATTGTTGTGAGGAATTAAACATACGACTCCATGTCAATCGCTCTCGGAAAACGACCCCCTCGTCCGGCTAAAGCCGTCCACTCCCCCTTGGTAAGGGGGAGACATTATAAAACAACAGAGAATCAGAGGTACAGAGAAGTTCAAATGCGGCAGGCCCCGAAGGGGTTTTCAACAAGCCAGTCGTCTTCAAGATCAACTTATACACAATTTTGAGCGAGTTTACGAATAGATCCGGACACGAGATCTAAAATCTATCAAGCAGAGCATTTTTGGGCGAAGTATATAATGTGCAAACGCATTTTTGACAGCGCTCAAGAAAATACTCTTTCACAGCTTTGCGGGTTTCTTTTATTGATGCGGAGTTCGCAAGCTCCCTGACACTGCCTGAGCGGATATTACCAAATGATGCAAGAAAAAAGCACGGGTGAACGTCTCCCGTTGAAGTTATAACAAGCGATACCATAGGTGCATTGCAAATGTTCTTCGGAAATGATTTGATGCCTGATAAAGCATTATAGTAATCAGCGATATGGTGAAGCTTTCGCGGTGATTCTGAAACAAGCCCTGATGCAAATTCCCGCCTAAACTCAACTGCGGCGGAATCAATCAGCTTCCTTAATTCTTCCACTTCGGCTATATTCAGGGCAATTGAGCTTTCATCGGCAACAGCGCCGCGTGTATCACGCCCATAAGCTTCGGAAGAAACATCTGCGGCAAGAAAAGAAATGCGGTTCACTTTGGCAGTGCGCGCCATTTTGATCATTTCAGCAAGCTCACGGAAATTTTGTTTTTGCAGAACTGTTCTTATTGATACCTCCGGTGCCTGCGGCAAAGCTATAGTTTTTTCAATTCCTTTTAAGATAAGTTCGAAAGAGTTCACTCCCCGGATTGTATTGTGCGTATCTGCATTTGCGCCATCCATTGAGACGATTATTTCTGTAAAATAACCGGCAATATCTTTGGCGCGTTTTTCCAGGAGGAGTCCGTTGGTCAATAATGTTTGCTTAACATTCAGTGACCGGAATATCCTGCAAATCTCAATGAAGTCACGCCTTAACAGCGGTTCCCCGCCGGAATAAACTATTCGGCGCAGACCAAATGATCTTAGATCATGCGCGAGTTTTTCTATCTCATCAAGGGATAGCTCACCTGCAAGCGGCTGGCGGTATGAACAGGTTACACATTTTAAGTTGCAGCCTTCGGTAACATACAGTATCACAACAGGTAAAGATCGTGATGAGAATGAAATGGTATTGAGGAATGAGTTTATGTTCAATTAATTCAGTAAATAATATGTGATGAAGTGAATTATCA
>JAUQWT010000317.1 GCA_030835005.1 Ignavibacteria bacterium
TCATAAAAATTGAACGGTTGTTTTGAGGCCATTGAGCGCTCTATGTGTCCTTTTATCTCTTCAACATCCTCGGGGTGCAGCCTGGAGATAAAACCTTTAAGTGTAGGATCAAAATCCTGTACCGGCAGTTCATAGATCGAGTACATTTCATCAGACCAGGATACAAAGTCATTTTGCACATCCCATTCCCAGCTTCCAAGTTTTGCAATTTTTTGGGACTGTTCAAGCATTTCCTGCTTTTCAATAAGTTCTGTTTCTATTTGTTTCCTTAGGGTTATATCTTTGATCATCCCTGTGAAATAAACTTTTTCGTTCATTTCCCATTTTGCTATTGATAGTTCAATGGGGAACACTTTACCCTTTTTTGTTTTTCCCGTAAACTCAATTGTTTTGCCGCTAAGTGTAGTCTTGCCTGTTTCAACAGTTTTACTAAATGCTTTCAGATGTCTTTCCTTAAGTTCATCAGGAATAAGCACAGTTAAATTGCTGTTTAAAAGTTCATCAATTGCATAACCAAAGATATCTTCAACACTCTTATTGGCGTATATTATATTTCCTTCGTGATCTGCTGTAATTATAGCTTCGTTTGCAGTATCTGCTACGGCCTTAAAGTGTTTTTCTCTTTCTTTGATGAGATCAACATATTCATTTCTTTCTATAAGGCTGCCTAGTTCTATACCTATATTACGTATACAATCCAGTATATCATCATCAATGGGTTTTACATCTTTATGAAAGAACTCCAGTACTGCTGTTACTTTTCTTTGATTTGTGACCGGAACCCAGACACCTGTTTGCAATCCAGCTTCCAGGGTCTTATTCGCTCTTTTGTAGTCACTTATATTTTCAAGGTCCCGTATATCGACCCAGAATACTTTGTTCTTTCCAAAACATCTGCCCGGCATATCTTCACCAGCTGCAAAAACACATTCTTCTGAAAATGTCCTGAAATCCAGGTACTTTGACGATAAATTCCCGTTCCATATTGCTGAACTTATGAGCAAGTCATCCTTAACAAAATAGCAATGGCCGACATCCCAATTTGTATATTCACACATCTTATTGATAGCGTAAGAAATTGAAGAAGCTGCGTTATTTGACTTATTTGCGACAACAATTACATCGTTTAACAACTTTACAAGGCCTGATTGCTTTTCAATCAGCTTTTCCGACTCTTTCAATTCTGTAATATCCTGAGCAATTCCAACGATTGCCTCAGCTTTGCCGTCATCATTTCTGATTACAGATGTTGAGAGGTTAGCAATGAATTCAGTTCCGTCTTTTCTTCTGTTAACCAGTTCTCCTTTCCAGCCCTGGCGTTTTGTCGAATTCGATATTTCATCAATTTCTTCTCTTGTTATTCCGCTGCCGTAAATTACCGGTATTTTTTCATTCAATAATTCACTTTCTAAATAGCCGTAAACCGATTCAAATGCCGCATTTACAAACAGCGTATTGTTTTCAAGATCAGTAATATATACGCATTCTTTGATGTCTTTTATTGCATGAGCAAAAAGGTTGAGCTTAACCTGAATTTTTTCTTTATGCCCCATTTCTTCAAGAAGCCTGTTAAGTGTTTTGACAAGCTCGCTTGTTCGTTCATTGATCCTTTTTTCAAGATCCTCGTGAGATCTTTTTAACTCTTCTTCGGCAGATTTTCTTACCAAGAAGTTACCGATCTGCCCTCCAGCAGATTCAAGAACTTCTAACAGGTCATTTTTCGGGGTTAACTTCTCTGTATTGAAACATTCTATAACACTAATGATATTACCGGAATCTGATATTGGAATTGCGAATGCCGAATTCCAGCCCATTTCAAGCAGTCCTTTCTTTCTTGGAAAGTTATCATCTGTACTGATATTTTCTATCCATTTGGATCTTTTTGTTTTCCAGACATGTCCCGGAAGTCCGATACCGGACTCAAAAGCATAATCCGGTTTAAAATGTTCTGTGTATTTAGCTTCGGCTTCGGCTATATCACTCCAAATTGCCTTTTGAACTAATTTATCCCCATCAACTACCCATGCAATGCCAAATCTCCAATTTACCCCGGTGCATATGTTTTGCAGAGTTTTTCTGAGCGCTTCTTCGGTACTTGTTGATTCGGCCAGGGATCTGGAAACCGCATACTGAATTTTCAGGTAGCGCTCATTTTTTTTCTTCTGGTGTACATCCACACAGACTCCAATATATCCTGTAAATTCAGTGCCTGAGAACCGTGGTATCCCTGTATCAAATATCCAGCGATAGTCACCATTTGCAGTCTTTAGACGGTATTCCATTTCAAACTTCTCACGCGCATCAAATGACTTTGAGTAAATTTGAACACATTTTTCCAGATCTTCGGGATGGACTCCTTCTGTCCATCCATCTCCAAGCTCCTGCTCAAAGGTTCTGCCCGTAAAGTCAAGCCAACTCTTATTAAAATAGACGCATTTCTTGTCTATATCCGACATCCAAATGAGAGCCGGCGCACTATCGGCCATTTCTTTGAATCGGCTTTCACTTTCGCGCAGCGAGTTTTCTATCTTGATCCTGTTGCTTATCTCTTCTACAAGTGCTTCATTAGACACTTTCAGCTCAGCAGTTCTGGCATCAACTCTGTTTTCAAGTTCATCATAAGATTCCTTTAGAAGTTTTTCAGCGCGGCTTTTGTTCCTAATCAGCTTTCTTGAAATAAACAATGAAAGCCCGAGTATGAGAAAGGCAAAAAGACTGGTTGAAATTATGAAGAGCTGAGTATTTTTAAGATTATTCTTTGAATCTGCCTGCCTCAAATTCAGCAACCGAAACTCCTCTTTCTTTACGTCCTGTATCAGGCTGTGTGCTGTATCAAGGAAATTTTGAGACTGAAGCGCGAGATTTGTCTGTATTTCAGTTACTTTCTTTTCCCTGCCGAAGATCGCCAGTGAAGTATCCAGCATCGAAACAATTATTTCAGATAGAGTATCTATCCTGGAAAGGTATTCCTGCTGCAATTTGTTGTCGCCGGTGAGAATCTTCATTTGGTCTATATCTTGCTTTACATTTCTTTTTGACTTTTCATAATCGGCAAGATATTTGGAGTCATTCTTAACAATATAAGCTCTTCTGTACAATTGCATCTGAGAAAGCTGCAGACTGATCATGTCGGTATTCCTCAGGATCTCGTTGGCATTATCAATCTCAATAAGGCTATTTTTGTACATCTCTATACTATTATATGTAATAAGGCTAAGCACAATGAAACATAACAAAAACACAAGGATAGCTGATGGAATGAATTTCTCTAACGGCAATCTTTCAACTAAGTGTTTTAACTGTGATTTATCAGTTTCTTTCAAATAACCCCCTCAAGAAATAAATAATTGAATATGCTGACAAAATTGTCATAGATCAAGTAAATAATATATTATTAACACTTAAAATGGGCAAAAAGATTTGGCACGCAAATTGTTCTTTTAATGCTCAGATGTTGGGAACAAGATAAAAATTTCTGAGAATAATTAAAATGGAGGGAATAATGTTAAACTTGAACATCAAAAAAGAAGAACTGGGTTACTTAAGATTGCTTATCGATCTTGCTTCACTTGACAGCAAAAAAACGGATGAAAGCAGTAAACCAATAGATAATTACCAGCCAATTAAGGCTGATTCTTAAAACAAACTCAAGCAGGTCAAACAATAATGCCTAATTTGAACATTTTAGTTCTGATAGTTGAAGATGACAGATACATGAACGAAACATTATGTGAAGTGCTTGAATCTGAAGGCTATCATGTTGATTCCGCAAGCAGTGCACTTGATGCGATCAACAAAATTAAACACAGTAACAAAAGATATCATGTTCTTGTGCTGGACTATAACCTTCAATATCTGCAGGGCATCAATGGCCTTGATATATTTGAAATCGCGAAGGAGAAACAGCCTGAGACAAAGGCAATAATGATATCGGCTTATGGACGGGACAGGGATCTAAGAAACAAAGCAGTAAATAAGGGCATCTCTGTATTTCTTGATAAACCATTCATGATCACAGACCTTGTTGACGCAGTAGATGATCTCTCGAGAGATATGGTCGGCTCAAGTCCCCAAAATGCAGCAAATTCAAAATTAAGTGCATAATCATTCAAAAAAATAAAGGAGAACAAAATGAAAGCGTTAAAAGCATTTACAATTTTACTGGTTGCAGTATTTGCCTTAACTCTACCGGTTCATTCGCAGCAGACTTCAAATCCTTCTACCGTTAAGAAGGAAAAAAGCGTCAAAAAAATGTTTCCTCACTTTTCAATAGCTCCTGTAGGAGGAGCAATATTCCCGCTCACAAGAACTTTAAGAGAAGAATTCAAACCCGGCGGACTTGTGGGACTGGATATTGGTTACAGGATAAATAAAGAAGTAGGTCTCGTGGGTCAGGTTGCATACATATTCATGGGATCAAAAACGACAGGAGCGCCTATAGGACAATATTTGCAGTTCTCGGCAGGACCAAGATATTTCTTTACACATCCGAAACTGAAATCGGCGGTATTTCTTGAAGCCGGAGCAGGAGCATATAATTTCACGCAGAAAAGCTACGTAAATCCTTCTGATACTACAGGTACGGCAATTCCGCAGATCCAGAATACAAAAGCCGGTATTTATGGCGGAATAGGAGCGTCTGTGTCATTATCTAATTCTTTGGATATTCTGGCGAAAGGCGATTATCATAATGTATTTACACAGAATGGATCACAAGGATTCCTCACTGTGAAAGCCGGTCTAGAATTCAGATTCAGATAAATCTACATTTTTTAAAATTTTCTTTAATGGCGGAGCAGCAATGCTCCGCCAGAT
>JAUQWT010000318.1 GCA_030835005.1 Ignavibacteria bacterium
AAAGACCTCTGATATTTATTATATAATTGATAAAATGCTTAAATTCTCTTATTTTTGTAAATGGATATAAATTTCTACCTCGTATTAGCTTTACTATTATTTTCAATCGGAGTAATTGGCGTACTAACTAGAAGAAATGCAATAGTTGTTTTTATGTGCATTGAGCTGATGCTTAATTCGGTTAATCTTGTTTTTGTAACTTTTTCTACTTTTTTGGGAAACCAGAATGGACAGATTTTTGTATTTTTCATCATGACCGTTGCAGCTGCTGAGGCTGCAGTTGGTCTGGCAATAATCATTGCCCTTTACAGAAACAAATCAACTATTAACCTGGATGAAATAAACATTCTAAAATGGTAAAATATTTCTATTTAATTACTGTATTACCTTTAGTAGGTTTTCTTATTAATGGACTGTTTGGTGCTAAGATAAAGAATGAAAAAGTTTCGGGGATACTGGGATCGTTAACTGTACTTGGTTCATTTGTAATCACGGTCTTAGCACTGCTTCACATCACATCTTTGCCGGAGGGTTCCAGAACAATAACTATTCCGCTATTCAGCTGGATTACCTCAGGCACACTCAATATATCCGCAGCATATCTTGTTGATCCCCTGTCTGTCACAATGTGTTTGATAATCACGGGTGTTGGATTTTTAATTCATGTATATTCTATCGGCTACATGCATGGTGATAAAGGTTATGCTAGATTCTTTGCATTTTTGAATCTTTTTATTTTTGCAATGCTGAATCTTGTTCTTGGTGATAATATGCTTCTTATGTTTTTAGGATGGGAAGGCGTAGGTCTCTGTTCTTATCTGCTGATCGGCTTTTTCTATGAAAAGAAGTTTACAGGTGATGCAGCAAATAAAGCCTTCTGGGTAAACAGGATCGGTGACTTTGGTTTTATGATTGCAATGTTCTTTATATTCATGAGTTTTGGAACATTAAATTTCTTGCAGATAAATTCTGCAATTGCAACAACTACTATTGCAGTTTCTACATTTACAATAATCACATTACTTTTGTTTGTTGGAGCCACAGGTAAATCGGCTCAGATTCCTCTTTTCATCTGGCTGCCTGATGCAATGGCCGGCCCAACTCCGGTCTCAGCGCTTATCCATGCTGCAACAATGGTTACTGCAGGCGTTTATATGATTGGCAGGACGTCACTCCTTTTCGCACACGCTCCCCTAACAATGAATGTTGTAATGGTTATTGGCTGTTTAACGGCATTCATGGCAGCTACAATTGCAGTGGCGCAAAATGATATTAAAAAGATACTTGCATATTCAACAGTAAGCCAGCTTGGTTTCATGTTCATGGCTATGGGAGCAGGCGCGTTCTCTACAGGAATATTTCATGTTACAACTCATGCCTTCTTCAAGGCGCTTATGTTCCTGGCAGCAGGTTCGGTGATTCACGGCATGCATGATGAACAGGACGTTACTAAAATGGGCGGTCTTAAGAATAAAATGAAGGTCACTTTCCTAACTTTTTTAATGGGAGGTATTGCAATCTCAGGTATCCCGCCTTTTTCCGGATTCTTCAGCAAGGACGAAATACTCTCAAAACTCTTCTTCAGTGGGAATTATGCAATATTCGGTATTGCAGTAATAACGGCATTCTTGACTGCTTTCTATGTCTTTAGACTGATTAGCCTGACATTTTACGGTAATCCCAGGTATGATGAATCTCACGTTCATCCGCATGAATCCCCTGCTTCAATGACTATTCCTTTAATAATTCTTGCAGTGCTTTCAGTTGTGGGCGGATTCATCGGAATACCGCACATTATCGGCCCAAACATTTTGGAGCATTTCCTGGAACCTGTATTCGCATCTGCGTGGAATATTCTTCCTGAGCACCATATTGTTGAATCGACAGAAATAGGTTTGATCGCATTCTCAGTTCTTGTGGCAGCAATTGCAATTTTTGTTTCAGTAAAGATGTTCTCTGGCGGTCAGCGTCTGGATGCGTTCTCCGGTGGATTCTACAATCTGCTAAAAGAAAAGTACAAAGTTGATGAAATTTATGACATTATTATTGTTAGGCCGCTTAGGTGGCTGACTGAAATATTCTACAAGATTTTTGACGTCAAGATCATTGACGGAGCAGTTAACGGTGTTGCTTCATTCTTTATGAATCTCTCAATAGATTGGCGGAAAATTCAAACCGGTGTTGTGCAGGATTATGCGCTCTTTTCGGTTGCAGGGATCCTTTGTATTATTTTGTATATATTGCTTAGGTAGAAGAAATATTTTCAATACATTTTCTGAAACAATTGTTCAGGAGGTTATTGGAGAAGAAAAGGATGAGTGTAAAGCTTATCCTTTTTTTTGTTGTGCTGATCTGAGCTCAGCCGAGCGCTTCTTTTCAGCCTTTGTTAAAAAAGCAACAGCTATAAGAATGAAACCCAGTGTTACCCAGTCATCAGATGTAGGATAGCTGCCACCAAATAGTAAAGCAAACAGCAACGTAGCCGCTGTCCCGGCAATAAGAGAAGTCAAACGGTTTACCAGTCCCGCAAAAGTAGCAGTCCGGCCTTTGAACATAAAAATGAAAACTGAAAAGAATGCCAGCAGCCCAAAAGCAAAGCCTGAAATACTGGCCCAGAACCAGATATCGTGCGGTATCTTGAATGAATTCCTGAAGTCAATAAGCTGAATAGCATTCCACCCAACCAGATCATTTGAAAAATACAGAAAAATCCCTAACAGAAGCATTGCAATTGAAGCAGAAATCTGTTCAATAGCGAAAAATCCTTTGTTGTCCTGTTTTATTCCTTTTCCGCGAGTGTTCTTGTAATAATTCATTATATAGATCCTTATAGAATATGCAGTCAGGTAACTGAATAGGATTGACATTGCGGTTGCAGATTTCACAAAATCAAAACTGCCTGGTTTTAGATTTATCAGATTTGCCGCTACTGCCATAATTGCGAAAACAACTGCTGCATTTTCTTCCCAATAAACTTTTTTGGTTAAAATACCTTGCTGAATCTGAATGAAATCAATTATTCTGCTGATTACGATTATGCTTCCGCGCATAATTACCATTGCTACCATTACGGTAATCGGCAGAGTGTACATAAGAGTTGTAGTGGGAATCACAACAGCTGTGCAAATGCCGGATGGAATAATATAGAAATACTCCGAAGGGACTTTAAATCTTATTATATTCGAGTAGCTATTTGATTCTATCTTATACCACTTAAATGCCAGAACTATAACCAGGGCAATCAGATTACCTCCAAGAGTATTGTAAACCAAATACTGAATATCACTCATATCCGGAAATCCGCCGAGTGAACTTCCTGTAAAGAACTTAACTGATAAACCCGTAATCACGTAGAGTACAAAATAACCGGTACAAAACTCAATTAGCTGCCTGGTTGAACCTTCTTCTGATCTGAAAATCATCTGCAATTTTCTTTAATGAGCACTATGACTTTTTGGCCGGGCATTCCACAATCTAAGCATCAGTATTGCTCCAATAACAGAAAATCCCACCATGCTGGGTCCCCACGTTCCCCAGCCGTATGTTTCGATTAGCCAGCCGGCCCCTATACCCATCACAGAACCGCCAATATATTGCATTCCGTCAAACATACCGGCAGCAGTGGCAGCTGCACGTTTTCCTCCAAAATCCATTGATGCAGTTCCTGAGAGCATTGAGTGAACCATTGAGATGGCAAGCGAATTTACAGTGAAAGCAATTATGATTGCTTCAAGGCTTGGAGCTAATGCTACTATAGTTAAAGAAATAACCTGCAGAATATAACCTATAAAGGCTACAGGCGGGCGACGAGAACCGAATACTTTGTCAGACATAAAGCCGGCAATAAATGCTCCTGCTATACCGGCAATTACTACTGCAAATGCATTCCTTTGAAATACAGGACTATCCAGTTTAAGATGGTGGACTTCCTGCATGTAGCGCGGGAACCACTCTTCAAATCCTTTTCTGACAAGGCCGGTACAAAACTCAGCAGCTGCAATAGTTATTGCAATAGGGTTAGTAAACACTTTCTTGGCTACATATTTGAAGGTTATCTTTTCAGTATCGCCGCTGGTTGCATCCTGTGGATCAAACTCGTCTAAACCTGCATCTTTTGGTGTATCCTTGACAAAAAGGAATGTTAAAAAGGTAAAAAGGCCAACAATCATGGCAGGAAGAAAGAACTTCCACTGCCATGGCAGTCCTGCAACAAGAGCGGTTGTCATTAATGCATATACTGCAAATCTCCCGCTTTGAATCATTGATCCGAATATTGCGGAAAATACTCCCCTTTCGGTAACATGAAACCATCCCGCATTAACTTTGATCAATGCAAGTGCGCTGTAAGACTGGAAATACTGGTTCAGAGTCCACATGCTTGCAAGATAAAGAAGCATGAACGTACCTGTACCCAAAAAACCCATGTATGCTGCCAGTCCAAAACCAATGTTGAAAACACATGCACCCAGAGCTCCGGTTATCATAGCCCTTCTGCCGCCCCACCTGTCTGCAATTGGGCCGTTAAAAATGGCGGATAGGCCGTAAACCAGCGTACTAATGGTAATTATAGTACCAATCTCAGTCTTTGAAAACCCGAATGTATCTGAGAGTTCCTTATTGGCAAATCCGAAATTGTACCTTGCCATATACATTCCTGCATACGTTAAGCCAAGGGTCATCCAGTTTAATCCCCTTCTTTTCTTGAACTGCATTGTGTGGATTGGTTTATCGGGTAAAGTATTCATATAATATCAGTTTTCAGATTAATTTTGAGATTGAGTTATCGGTTTCAGATAAGTATTATTAAGATACCAGATTTGAATATCTCCAAATATAAACAAAAACATAAAGAAAATTAATGCTAGTAATAGGGCGTAATCCTGTTAGTGAAGTTCTGAAATTTAACCCGTCATCTGTCAAAAAAATTGTTATGCTTGATAGTTTAACCGATAATAAACTAAAAGAGTTGATTCAAAAGGCTAAATTGAAAAATATTCTTGTGGAGAAACTCTCAAAAATAGAGTTTTCTAAACTAATCGACCCTAAAGATAAATCTGATGGGATATCGCAAGGAATAATTGCTGAAGTTGAAGATTTTGAGTATTCGAAAACAACGGAAATACTGAAATCGCTGAATGATGCCAAAACAGCTACACTCATCATACTGGATGAGATACAGGATCCTCATAACTTCGGAGCAATAGTAAGAACAGCCGTATGTTCAGGGGCTGACGGTATAGTTATATCTGACAAAAACTCTGTCAAAGTAAACCATACAGTAGTGAAATCTTCATCTGGAGCAACAAACTACATAAAGATCTCTAAAGAGCCCAATGTTTACAAAACCATTGAGATAATTAAAGAAAGCGGTTACAAGATCATCGGTACTGTATTGAAATCCAGCGAAGTACTTTACAGATTTTCATTCCCTGACAGATGCGCCATCGTCATGGGTAGTGAAGGAGAAGGGCTCAGGAAAAATATCATCAATCTATGTGACTACTTAATAACAATACCGTTGACAGGGAGAATTGATTCGTTAAATGTGTCCGTTTCGGCAGGAGTAGTACTTTATGAGATATTGCGCCAAAGGAAATATAATTAGGCCAGTTTCACCCATATAAACTAAAATCGGATCAAGTCGCATTACTTGACCAAGATCATCTTCTTCGAATCAGTATACTTTCCGGCTTCAATGGTATAGAAATACACTCCGCTTGCAAGTTCGGAAGCATCAAAAGATACATTGTGATCGCCGGCCGTTTCCATTCTATCAACCAATAGTGCTCTTTGTTTTCCCGTAACGTCAAATACTCTGATTTTTGTATATGAATTTTGCGGTAAAGAATACCGTATGGTAGTGGATGGATTGAAAGGATTAGGATAATTTTGCCTTAAAATAAACTTAGCAGGAATCTCATTTCCATTCCCGTTAACTCCAATTGGCAGAGCGCTTGACCTTAGCACATACAAGCCTGTTTGCCTATCTGATGCTGCAATCTTACCTGAAGGGAACATGTAAACACCCCAGCACCCGTTATAAGTAAAATCATTGTTCGCAGGGAATGTATCATACCAGGCAATCTCCACCGGTTGAGATGGATTTGAAACATTCAGCACTCTAACCCCTGAAGTGTAATGAGCAACCAGTGCATAATTACCGTATACCTCAATGTTATGAACAATCGAAGTTGTAATATTTGTCGGGTGCCAAGTTGCTGTTTGTACAGGATTCATGACATTAGAAACATTCCACACTTTCAGCACTCGCGGATTACCTGCTATTTCTTCAGTGACAAAAAGGAACTTATGATCAGCTGAAAGGGCTGTATTATGCGGTCCCGGCTCAGGTACGTTAAGCCAGCTGTTTATCGTTACAAGATTATTCTTGTTGGATGCGTTTATTACGCGAATATGGCCGTCGAAGATACCTGCAGCCCATATTGTATCATTAACAACCCTGCAATCGTGAATATAGCTCTGTTCCCACTCTCCTCTTTTGACCGGCTGAGTTGGATTCGATGATAGATCCAATACAAATATTCCGGCAGAAGAATAATTCCCGCCGTTCATATAAAGATATGGGCCTTCCTGTGAGATAGTATGAGTTTTGCTGTAGCCGGAAAACAGGAATGTGTTTACAAGATGTACAGAATCCGGTAAATACTGAAGATCGACTATCTGCAATCCGCTGTTTTCTGCTTCCGAAACGATATATGCATAATGGCTGAAGGTTTTCATCTCCCGCCATGCGCTTGTTAAGCCGCCAACATAACCCGCTAAACGAATATTCAAGGAGTCAGTAATATCATAAAATGCTGTACCGCTTGGGGCACCAAGAATTGCATACTCCCTGTTATCCGGAGCAACGTAACCCCAAACTGCCGAGTACTGCGTTCCTGATACATAATCGTTCTTATTAGATAAGAGCGTCATATTCCAGTTTGGCATCTGTGAGAATGAAAGAATGTTAACAATCAGCATCAGAGCCGGAATTAATCCGTATTTCATTTTGCTTTCCAAATGTTGAGTTAGTATTTGAAACATAAAAAGCACTAATTTGAATACATTAAAGAAAATCAAAAACCCGTCCGGAAAGAATCGGAGACGGGCTCATAAAAACCTGCTTAGCGGAATTCTATTTGATTAGTGTCATTTTTTTTGTTTCCCTTGAACCATCTGTTATCATTGTATAATAATAAATACCTGATGATAACCTTGAGGCATCATAAGTAACTTTATATGAGCCTGATCTTTTGAACTCATCAACCAGAACTGCTACCTGTTTGCCAAGCGCATCATGAACTTTTATCGAAACATGGCTTCCTTTGGGTAGTGAATAATCAATAGAAGTACTCGGATTAAATGGATTAGGATAGTTTTGTTCCAAAGAATATTTATCCGGAGTTGTCTCGTTTCCTGTAAGCCCCACAACAGGAGTCCCAATTTTAATTACAAATAAACCCCCGGACATATCAGACCCTATAATTTTGCCTGATGATGGGAACATAAACACTCCCCAGCACCCTGAAAATTGAGCTGCATTAGAGGAAGGAAACGTATCATACCATGCTATTTCTATTGGGGTTATCGGGTTAGTTATGTTCAGTATTCTTATTCCTGCAGTGTAGTGAGCAATAACAGCAAGATTGTTATATATTTCAACATTATGTACAATTGCAGTTGTGATGTTTGTTGGCTGCCAGGTGGTTGCCAAAGTTACATTCGCCAGATTTGACTTATTCCAAACCTTGAGCTTGCCATTAGGTGATGAAGTCTCATCCGTTGTATAGATAAATTTTCTATCATTAGGTATAGCGCAATTATGAGGGAAAGGGTTTGGGTTATTTAACCAGGAATTTACAGTTACCAAATTATCTTTATTTATGGCATTTATTACAGAAACATGCCCGCTAATAATGTTTGCAGCATAAATTGTATCATTCAAAATCCTGCAGTCATGAACGTAGCGGCTTGACCATTGTCCCCTTTTTACAGGTGACTGAGGATTTGTAATGTCAAGAACTGTTAATCCCCCGGGATCAGTTCCTCCGGCAGTATTATCTCCCCCGTTTAAGTAAAGATATGGCCCGGATTGTGAAATAGAATGAGTTTTTGTATAGCCGGTATATGAATATGTTGCCACTAAACTCACAGAATCAGGCAAGTATTGCAAAGCAATAACCTGGAGCTTGCTGTTTGTACCTTCGGAGACCACATAAGCATAACTTGAAAATACTTTCATTTCTCTCCAGTTAGAAGTTACACCCGTCACAAAATCTACTTCATGAATGTTGGCAGTATCAGTAATATCATAAAATGCCGTTCCGGTATTACAGCCCAGTATAGCATACTCTCTGCCATTAGGACCTGCGTATCCCCAAAGAGCTGAATAACCGTTTCCATGTTCATCTTTTTGCGCGAGCAGAATTGTGTTCTGATTTGGAAGCTGTGAATAAACAACACCCGTTGAAATCAACAGATATAATAAAAATAACGCCGCAATTCTTTTCATATTTTCTTAGTTATGTGCTTGATAAAAACCAAAATTTACTTCTTATGCGATTTGTGTTCAGATCTCTAATTATTATTTTACCAAAGTCATTTTTTTCGTTTCTCTTGATCCATCTGTTATCATTGTGTAGTAGTAGATACCAGATGATAATCTGCCCGCATCAAAAGAAACATTATATGAACCTGATCTCTTGAACTCATCTACAAGCACAGCTACCTGTCTGCCTAGCGCATCATAGACTTTGATCGATACATGGCTCCCTTTAGAGATTGAGTAATCAATCGCAGTGCTTGGGTTGAAAGGATTCGGATAGTTTTGCCCCAGGTTAAATGCTGCGGGAGTGTTTACCGGCGGGTCATTAATTCCAACAAGCGGTATTTGCGGATTGAAAACGTACAATCCTGTTTGCATATCAGATGCAATGATCTTTCCTGAGGGGAACATGTAAACTCCCCAACAGCCGCGGTATTGGTTTACATTTGAAGAAGGATATGTATCATACCATGCTACTTCAGTTGGAGCTGCCGGGTTTGTAATATTTACAAGCCTTACACCAGCCTCATAATGAGCAATAAGCGCATAATTTCCGTAGATTTCAACGTTATGAACTATTGTATTTGTTAAGCCCGTCGGTTGCCATGTTGTAACAAGTGTTGTATTGGTTAGAGTCTGAATATTCCAGACTTTCAAAACTCGCGGTGATGAAGATGGTATCTCATCGGTTGTCAGCGCAAATTTTCTGTCACCTGTTAAAGCAATATTATGCGGACCAGGCACCGGATTATTGACCCAGGATGTAACTGTTGTCAAATTATCCTTATTCGTCGCGCTTATAACATAAATACTCCCAGTTCCTCCGTTCGATACATCATAAATGTTGCAGGCATAGATCGTATCGTTAACAACTCTGCAATCATGCACATATTCAACACCCCATGAACCGCGCTTAACAGGCGCCACAGGATTTGTGAGGTCTAAAACTGTTACTCCGCCCGGATCGGATAATCCCTGCGAAACATTTCCGCCATTTAAATAAAGATAAGGACCCGACTGTGAAATTGTATGTGTTTTAGTATAATTTGTGTATGAATAAGTACTGACTAAACTAACAGAATCAGGCAAGTATTGCAGGTCCATTATCTGCAGTCGGCTGTTTGTGCCTTCTGAAACAACATAAGCGTAATGAGAAAACACTTTCATTTCGCGCCAACCGCTGTTAACACCTGTTACAAAATCACGCTCAACGATATTAGTAGTATCAGTAATCTCTACAAAGGCAGTGCCTGTCTGACATCCGAGAATTGCGTATTCTCGGCCGTTTGGAGCTCTATAACCCCAGATCGCTGAATACCTGTTACTTCCCCCGCCATGCTGATTGCGGTTAGCCAGCAGGCTTAAGTTGCTGTTGGCTAATTGTGAAAACAGATCTGTAGTTTCTAAGTTAAAAAGGCCTGCGAAAGTAATACATACCAGCAAATATCTGAAGTTTGTCATTTCTTGTGAACTTATATAATTTAATGTTAAAAGCGTGTGATTATAATCAAAAATCAGCTAAAATACAACTATTAGAAACATACCTATATTAGTCATATTTACTAGTGACTTTTGTCTTCCTTGTCGGGGTTTTCTATGTTGAATTGCTTTATTTTCGTATAAAGGTGGCTCCTTTGGATATCAAGTACTTCAGCGGTTTTGGTGATGTTCCAGTTGTTCTCTATAAGCTTCTTTTCAATAAATATTTTCTCTGAAATATCCTGAAAATCGCCTAATGTCGAGTCAGAATTGATGAGTTCATCCAGTGCAGTTGTGTAAACCTGGTTTTCTGACTGGATGTTCTTCTTATCAATAACATTTGAATCAGAAAGGATCAGCTGCCTTTCGATCGTGTTTTTTAACTCCCTAACATTACCCGGCCATTTTAAAGAGCTTAAATATTCAATTGCCTTTGGTGTGAATTTTTTGAGTGGAAGCTCATTTCTTCTGCAGATCTCTTCTGAAAACACTGCAACCAGCTCGGGAATATCTTCTTTATGATTCCTGAGAGGCGGTACATTAATGGCAAGTACGTTTAACCTGTGGTAAAGATCTTCCCTGAATTTTCCTTCTGAGATCAGCTCACTTAGAATACGGTTTGTTGATGCTATTACCCTCACATCAACTGGAATTTCTTCATTGCTGCCAAGAGGTTCAATCCTATTTTCTCCCAAAACGTTCAGCAGTTTAGACTGGGATTCCGGACTAAGATCTGCAATCTCATCCAAGAAAAGCGTTCCGCCATTAGCCATTTCGAACTTACCGGTTCTTTTACCTGTTGAGTAAGATAGATATCCCTCAACACAACCGAAAAGTTCAACTTCAATCAGGTCTTTTGGAATTATTGCGCAGTTTACATGTACGAATGGCTGATGTGATCTGTCACTTTGCAGGTGGATTTGTTTTGCAACTAGCTCTTTACCTGTTCCGTTTTCACCTGTGATAAACACCCGGCTTGAAGCAGATGCAACTTTCTGGATCTGGTCTTTGAGCTTCATCATCTCGGCGCTTGAGCCCGTTAACTTTTCCCCATAGTGAATTATCTTCTTCATGCTTTCATTTTCAGCAAGAAGCGTTCTATAATTCAGGCCGTTTTGTATAGTCAGCTTTAACCGCTCAACATCAAAAGGTTTTGATATAAAATCATATGCTCCAAGTTTTGTAGTCTGTACGGCAGTTTCTATGTTTCCATGTCCGGAGATCATTATCACTATCGAACGTGTATCGATCTTCCTTATTTCCTGCAGAACTTCTATTCCATCCATCTTAGGCATACGGATATCAAGCAGAACAACATCGGGCTTAAAGGAACTGAATTTCTCAAGTCCCTGCGGCCCGTTATATGCATGCTCAATTTTAAAGCCGTCGTGCTCTAAGATCATCCTAAGAACATCAACTATTGCTTTATCATCTTCGATTATTAAGATGGTATTCATTTGCTCTTTTTTTGAGATTCCTTGTTGTTTGCATCCTTGTTTTCGGGACTTTCCTTTTTTTCAGGCTTGGGCGATTTATATTCATCGTAAATATCCTTCAGGCCGGGGAAGAGCTCCATGATCTTATCGAACATTGCAGGCGCAATTCTATACACCGGCGCATAAAGCATTGATGAATTCCTCGCTTCTACCGATGGCAGATTAGCAAGGGAAAGGTTGTACAGCAGAACACTTGCAACTATCAGCCCCTGCAGAAATCCAACCACTACTCCAAGTACCTTATCTATCATACTTGTGCCGGAATTCATATTTGCGATGAACCTGGCAAGCCATATAGCAGTTCCGTAAAGCAGCCCGATTATTAACAGGAATGCAAGTACGTTTACAAAGGTCGTGTTTTCTTTGATAACAGATGAAAGGATAGAAGCAACTGAACCATAGAACTTAACTGCCAGTATGAATCCAACTATAATGCCGGCAATGCCAAGAAGTTTCCTCAGAAAACCCTTCCGGTAGCCGAAATATGTTGGTAATGTTACAATCAGCGCTATTAATATGTCTAACCAGTTCAATGTTTTAATGGATAAATGTGATAATTCCAAACATCAACCTCACCTCTAAACCTTCTCCTAAAAAGAGAGGGGATTGATCCTCAGATCTTCCGGACTCACTCCCCTCTCCCTCGGGGAGAGGGGCTGGGGGTGAGGTAAACAAACAAATTCTAACTTACGGAAACAACTCATCAAAAAAAACACAAAGCCCCTTTTGCAGGTAGACTTTGTGCTCTGAAAATTCCGTTATGTTGAAAAACTAATTCTTGAATTCCGATTCGAACCTTTTTGATTCATTGATATATTTTGACTTAGGATACTGCTCCTTCAGATCTGCAAACACTCTTTTTGCGGCCTCTTTATCACCGGCGTTTGTGTATGAACGAATTGCATAGAAAAGGTTTTCCTGATTTATGACAACGTTCTTGTTCACCTTAGCAGCTTTTTCGAAGTACTCCCCTGCTTTTTTAAGATCGCCCTTTACTTCATAAACCGCACCAACTCCGGAAATACAAGAAGCTTTAATAATATCATTATCGCCGGAATAGCCATCGAATTGTTTCATGGCATTATCATAATCCTTTAAATTAAAGTAACAGTTGCCAAGGTACAGCTTAGCCGTCTCGCCGCTGTTTGTGCTTCCGTAGTCGTTAACTATCTGCTGAAAGCCCATGATACCTGCAGTTGGATCGCCGTTAATTGCCTCCTGATATTTGCCCTGTTCATACAATGCAATAACTGAAGAAAGTTTAGTTTCCGCTTCATCGTTTTTTGCGCTTTTGTTGTTAAAATAAAGAAATACAACAGCAATCAGAACTACTGCGATAGTTATACCAATGTATAATTTCTTCTTATGCTCGGGGTTATCAAGCCAGTTACGGGCTTCAAAATAGCTTGTAACTAACTTATCTTTTTTTAACTCTTTATGCGTGATTTTCTTGCGTGCCTGTAATGCCATCTATTGCCTTTCTTAATTGATAAGCTACAAATATATTCATTTTTTGCATTTAATTCAAAGAAGATATAAATACACTTAAATACAGCGGTAGTCATCCCAGCCCCGCATCCAGTGCGGAATAAACTGCAGCGGGGATCCAGACATAGATTTTTTCATATCGTATATTTTCGCATGAAGAGTGATTATCTCACAGGATACACTCTTGACCAGGAGATACTATGCAGGAATGAGAAGAATATATTCCGTTGTTATGTGCCAGTTCTATGGAGTTGAAACAACTTTTAACCACAAAATTTCCTACCTAAAAAACGTTTTAGCGACTTCATAAAACTCATCGCTGACAAGTTTAAGTTCTTTCACTGCGTCTTCGATTGGAATGTCGAGTATTTCTGTGCCTCTAAGCGCTGCCATTCTGCCGAATTTGCCGTCTTTAACCATCTCAACTGCATGAACGCCGAAACGGCTGCCGAGGACTCTATCGTATGCTGTGGGTGAGCCTCCCCTTTGAATATGTCCAAGTATTGTGGCGCGTGTTTCTACGCCTGTTTTGCGCTCAATTATTTCGGCGAGCATGTTTGCTATTCCCCCA
Source organism: Ignavibacteria bacterium (assembly GCA_030835005.1). Lineage (GTDB taxonomy): Bacteria > Bacteroidota > Ignavibacteria > Tepidaquicellales > OLB5 > OLB5. The sequence continues at coordinate 13,583 of JAUQWT010000318.1, forward strand.
AGCCTTACATGGCCAAATGCGTCAAGTTTTTGATCCTGGAGAACAAATTCCGATTCTTTTTGGTCGGACTCACTGATCTTTGCCCCCTCTGCAACAACAATTATCGAAAATGAGCGTCCTCTTTTGTTACGGTCTTCCATTACTTTTATGACTTCGCTCAGCTTTATCTCCTTTTCCGGGATAAGGATAAGATCTGCTCCGCCTGCAATTCCTGAGTGCATTGCTATCCATCCTGCATGGCGCCCCATGACTTCAATGATCATTGCCCGATGATGTGACTCTGCAGTTGTATGTATCCTGTCAATTGCGTCCATTGCAGTATTCACTGCAGTATCAAACCCGAATGTATAATCAGTTCCGTTCAAGTCGTTATCAATTGTCTTTGGAACGCCTACAACTTTGAATCCCGCTTTGGCAAGCTTTGCTGCAACTCCCAGGGTGTCTTCTCCTCCGATAGCTATCAGCGCATCAAGTCCCATTTTCTTGGAATTTTCAATCACTATATTTTCACCATTGTCTGTCTTATACGGATTCGTTCGTGATGTACCAAGTATAGTCCCCCCTTTTTGCAGAATTCCGGAAACCGAATTAATATCAAGCGGCCTGGCATACATATCCATGATTCCTTTCCATCCGTTTTCAATTCCAACACATTCCCAGCCGTAGTTAAGTGATTTCCTAACAATTGCTCTAATTACAGCATTCAATCCGGGGCAATCACCGCCTCCGGTCAACATTCCGATTCTCATTTGAGTAATTCTCCTAAGTAGTTAAAATTTCCAAAAAAAGTTCAGGCTTCAATGCCTTTCGTATTTCAATATAAACTTCATCAGAAGTAATCTCCTGCATGCAGGTAGGCTCATTGCATCCGTAATCATGCCCCAGATACAGGCACGGACTGCAAAACTTCCTGCTTATGATCGCGACCGCTTTTTTATTATAAGCTCCCCATTTAACCGAATTAGTCGGCCCATGCATTCCGATCGTCTTTGTGCCAACACATGCTGAAACATGCAGGATCCCGGTATTGCTGCAAACCATCAATGCAGCCCGTTCAACAAGTGCAGCAGTTTGTTCAAGGGTAAACTTGCCTGCAGTATTGATCGCAAATCCTTTTAGTGCCCCGGCGAGTGGATCGCATAAATATCTTTCAAATTCCGTTCCGGTGATGAGGAACACAATATTCAAGTCGCTATTGTGAAGCCTTTTGGCAGTACTTATATAATTTTCAACAGCCCACTCTCTTTGCTTGCCGTTTTCGCCGCAGCCCGGGTGCAGGCATATCACAGTTTTGTCTTCCAGTTTGTTCTCACGCCAGAAATCATCACGGAATTTCCTGTGTTCAGGCTTCAGAAAGAATTCAAGCTGAAGCTCATCAAAATCGTGCTCGCCGTTTACAGGAACAATGCCGATCGGGATAAGCAGGTCCATGAAATTTTCAAGCTCATGTTTTGTCCGGCTATGCTCAACAACGGCATCATTAACAACATGCTTCCACTGTCCTTTTGTTCTGAAACCGATCGAAAAATCTCTTCGTGTAAAAACTGTAATTATGGAATTGATCCTTTCCCACTGTCCGCCATCGATAACAATTTCATATTTGGTTCTTCTAAGTGCGCGGACAAATCTAACAAAGTTGAGGGGATTCTTAAGGAAGTCATAGACCCTGCAATTTATGATACTATCAACATATGGTATCTTTTCAATTACCGAAAGGTTGATATCCGAACACATGAAAGTGATCTTTGCCTTTGGAAACGAATTCTTCAGCTTTCTAAGGGTCGGGATAAGTAAAATGGCGTCACCTATGGCGGCAAGCTTTATGAAAAGAATATTCTGAATATCTTCTATTGGCAAGCGTCTTTTGCGGCGGGTGAACAAGGCCAGGAGTATAACTACCGGTATCCCGAAATACCTGTCAAAAAACCGAAAAATCTTTTTTCTTCGCATCTATTTTACAAAAGATAATTAAATATATATATTATTACAATTCAGCTATTTATATTTACAATTGGGCTTAAAAGGAATTTTTCCTATTATTCTTGCCACGAATATGTTATTCCTTAGAACTCTGTTTATATAAAGAATTTCTTTTTTCTAATAGCTTTGAGATTGAGATATTCGCGGCACGAGAATAAAACTTAAGATTTCATGATCACAAAAGTAACTGATAAACAGCTAATAGCCTCAGCGTTCAAAGCGCTGAAGAACTCACACTCGCCGCACTCGAAGTTCAAGGTTGGCTCGGCTTTGCTGGGCAAAAGCGGCAATGTGTACCTTGGTACAAATGTCGAATTTGACGCATATTCATTGACCGTTTGTGCAGAACGATCTTCACTTTTCAACGCTATTTCTAACGGAGAGAAGGAATTTACCAAAATAGCAATCGCAACGAGTTCAAACGGTTTTAAATTCCCCTGCGGGTTATGCCGCCAGGCGCTGGTTGAATTTAATCCAAATCTGGAAGTAATATTAATCACCAAAGTAAAGAAGGTTAAGCGATTTATTTTAAAAGAGATTATTCCAAATTATTTTAAGTTATAAATAGATAAATGCAGGATATTGAAAATAAAAAAATGCGCGGCCAAATCGAAGTTATCTGCGGCTCAATGTTCAGCGGAAAGACCGAAGAACTGATAAGAAGGCTCCGCCGCGCACAAATTGCAAAACAAAGAGTTGAGATATTCAAACCCGCAGTGGATAACAGGTACAGCGATAATGAAATAGTTTCACACAGCGAGCAAAAGATTCCATCCACAGTTGTAGAGACAGCAGAACAAATACTCTTGTTTTCTTCAGAAGCAGATGTTATAGGCGTTGATGAAGCGCAGTTTTTCGATTCATACCTTGTTGAAGTGTGTCAAAGGCTTGCAGAGCAGGGAAAGCGCGTTATAGTAGCGGGATTGGATACAGATTACAGGGCAGTTCCTTTTGAGCCAATGCCGCAATTACTTGCTATTGCCGAATATATCACCAAAACTCTGGCTGTTTGCATGAAATGCGGGGCACCTGCTAACCGCACACAGCGGATTTCAAATACTGGTGATAGAGTGCTTGTAGGTGCAACTGACCTCTATGAAGCAAGATGCAGAAGCTGTTACGAAGCGCCGGAAGATTGAAAAACAATTACGAATTTGGAATTACGAATTGATGCGAAGGTTCAGGTCTTATTCGTTCCACGAAATTTCATAATTGAAGTTAAGGAGTACAATGGTATGTTCTCCCCTATTAATGATTGTTGCATACTTTATTCGTGGCACTAAGGTTTAAAGCCATATCAAATCATTTTTATCATGTCTAATAAAATTATTACTTCATTTGGCTCGGCTTTCATCACTCCCAATAGCACTTTGTACAGTGAGGCGGAAAGTATTGGCAAGTTAATTGCACTCAAAGGATATACAGTATGCTCCGGAGGATACTACGGCAGTATGGAAGCAATTTCAAGAGGTGCAAAATCCTCTGGCGGAAAAACTATCGGCGTTACAGTCAAAGATTGGCAGGCAAAACCAAACAATTATTTAGATGAGGTTGTAGTAATGCCTAATTTAATGGAAAGAATAGTTGAAATGATCGCCCTTGCAGATGCATATATAATATTTAAAGGAGGAACAGGAACATTGCTTGAGGTCTCAGCAACTCTTGAGATGATGAATAAGAAGGCAATCCCTGAAAAATTGATGATCTTTTATACAGATTTCTGGAAAGATCTTATATCAATCCTAAGACTTGATTCAGAATCGCTTTCGGCTTTAATTGACCGTAATATAAAGTTTATTATGGAACCCGAAGAATTAAGAGGTTTAGTTTGAAATATAAAGTAGTGTCTGTGGAACTACTTAGTACATTGTTATATTCATCTTTATAATAGAAATTCCATTAGTTCTAATATTTCAAATTAAACATTGTATATGAAAAAAATCTCGACTTTTGTATTTTTCTTAGCCCTCAGTTTCAATGCTTTAGCAACTACATGGACAGTCAATGTTCAGAATTTTTCTTTCAGTCCTTCTGCTTTGCCAAATGTATTTGTTGGCGATACTGTTAAATGGCAATGGGTAAATGGTGATCATACAACAACTTCGCTTGTTATTCCGGCAGGAGCACAGGCATGGGATCAGGCATTACATGTTGGTAATCAAACTTTTTCATACATAGTTACAACTGCAGGCAGTTATAGCTACAAATGCACACCTCACTTTCCCGGTATGGAGGGCTCGTTTACAGCCAATATCATAGGCATAACACCAATAAGCGGAGTAGTTCCCGATAAGTATAATCTGAGCCAGAATTATCCGAATCCGTTTAATCCAACCACTGATATCAGGTTTGATATCCCTAATTCAGCGAATGTCAAACTATCTGTAATGAATATAGTTGGACAGGAAATAGAAGTTCTTGTTGACGGTCAATTGAATGCAGGTAGCTATACGGCAGACTGGAATGCAGCTGAGTTTCCAAGCGGAGTTTATATCTATAAGCTGACAAGTGGTGAGTTTTCTGACACAAAGAAAATGATATTGATAAAATGAGTAGTTATTTTTTCATTCAAGGGGTCTAAGTGACCCCTTTTTTATTTTTTACATTACTGGTTTGTCATCCTGTTTTTCATCTTGCCCTTCGGATTTTGCTATTTTACTCTATTGTAAACTGTTTCAACTCCCTTAGCTTCTTCCCCCGATGGAGTAATGTTGAATATTGTAAGTATCACATTATCATCATCAACAATATCAATTTCTATTCTCCAGCCCCAGTGCTGAACTTCCTCACGAGAAACCTTGTATGAGTAACTTCCAAGCACAGAGAATCTTTCTTGCCCGGCCTCTCCGTTTAGAAGCATAATTGATGTTCCGTTATGAAAGCTATCTACGTAGGATGCCTGGAACCGATCTTCATTCATTTCATACCCATAAATTGATATTCCCTCATATGGTTTTCCTTCCATTGTTCCCCGGTACTCATGCATTATGAATCTGCCGCCTAAAACTGATCTCATAGTACCCTTCATGGGTGATTCATCAGCAAGTTTACCGGGCTCAAACCATGTCTTTGTTATACCTTCCCAATTGCCAACAAGGGATTGCAGAAATCTGTGTTTACCGGTTGAAAGTGATTCTTCGAATTTTGACATTTTATTTTGTTTTGGTTTATTTTCTTTTCAATATTGCTGCAGAGATAATACTTATAAGTATCCCAATAAGCATAACAGTAACAACCATAAAGAGTGCCTGAAATAAAGGGTTGTTCCACATAATTGACTCAACTTCGAACTGTGCAAGCTGCTGCTGTATTACTTGCTGTGTTTCTCCGCTTTTTCGTATCTTTTCCCTGTAAACTTCGATCATTTTCCCGCTTAGGCCGGGCGAGATCACAGTAAAGAGCAAATATACGTATATACCGAAAATTATTGATGCGACCGAAGAAATACTGACCCCAAGCAGCAGGGCTTTTGTAAAAGTTATCTTGCCTCCAAGGGTTTTATCCCTATAAGCGCGTATTCCAAAGAAAACCAGAGATAGAGCAATCACCATACTGCTGTATCCGATTATTTCCCCGATTTCCCACATCTTTGCATCCATTCCATTATTAATAAGAAAGTGAGACAGCAGAAAAAGCAAAACAAGGATTCCTCCTGCTATTAAACCGCTTACCAATGTTCTTTTCGCCATATTGAGAGTTTTGTTAATGCGTTAATAAATATTTGAGTGCAAAAATAGTCAGTAAAGGGTTTGAAACCATCACCCGTAAGTATGAAAATGCCTAATACTATGGTATAATTTTCAATTTCCGGGCAATTTCCGCTGCCTGTATTCTGCGTTTGACATTAAGTTTTGAGTAGATGTTGGCTGTATGGGTTTTGACCGTATTTAATGAAACAAAAAGCTTATCTGCGATCTCTTGGTTGGAAAGTCCAAGGGCTATGTTTTCCAGAACTTCAACTTCGCGTGAGCTAAGCTCAATATTTTCCGGGAGAGCGATGCTTTCGGGCTTTGGGATTTTTTCGCGCTTCTCTTTGGTAAGCTTGATTCCAAGATATAAGCCAAGTGCAAGGAATGCTGCTGAAATAAGGCCAATGTAACTCTCTGAGGTAATGCTGTAAGAAATGAAGAAGAAATCCAGTGTCTTAAGCAGGGCTATCCCAATTGCAAGCAAGAGTCCGATAAATATGATATATCTATAGAACTCCTTTTTATTCTTGTCAGTATTCTTGAAATTGAGTTTTCCGGATAACTCCATTTTAAATAATTAAGATAGCATTTAAAATCTCAACTTATTTATATTATCAACAAGGAAATCAAAGCCAAAGAGCATTGTGAAATAGAATCTCCACTCTTTGCCATAGGTCACTTCTTTTTGTTCGCCTGTAGTCGAGGGGAATATCCTTGAAAACTGGTCAGTTCCGTAAGCAGCATTAAATGCAAGCGCTGTGGGATAGACATAATACGAATATGTCAATAATCTGAGTTCAAATCCAAAGTCTTTTTTGAAATCTTTCAGCTTTGTATCCTTGCCGTTCCATGCGTTGCCAATATCACCATAAACCGAGAAATACAGCTTATCAAAATAGAATTGCATGAATTTGAAGTCCATTTTACTGATTAACGGAAATCTATAAGTCAAATTAGCGGTCGCATAGCGGTTACCCCCAAGCGCATAGAATGGATATCCTTTCATATTGGGAAATCCGCTTGCATAAAAATCAAAAAAATTATCCTGTTGCGGTCCGAATATCGTTCCGCCTCTTAGCCTTAAGCTGAGAGAATGTGAGTTGTTGAAGAGTCCGATACCCTGAAGTATATCTCCTTCCAAACGGTGGAATTTTGCCTTTTGGAACTGCTCAGTAACATTACCCTGGTCATCTATTACAAGCTCAGGATTCAGGTCATTGATTTCATAATCATACCTGAATCTTACATGGCGGCCTATTGGATTTATGTCATCATTCTTATTAGGTAAGAACGAATTATAGCTATAAGTTAGTGATAGATCCCTGCCTGTGAAATAATTTGTTGATGAAGCTGAAACCTGCCTGTTAATTGACGGAATAATGAAAGTACTTAGCTTTGAAGCATACTTCGAAAACGCGAAACCGGCTTTAAGATTATGACTGGCATTGATTATTTTGAATGCCATGCCGAACTCAAACTGAAGCAGGTCATATGTAACATCTACACCAATTGTATCAAGTCCTGCAACAAGCTTAGCATCTGTTTTCCTTGTAACGTTGTAACCTGCAAGTGAAAATGCCGGTGCAAAACCAATATTCAAGAAAGTTTTCTTTAAGAATGGGACTCCGTTATTATAATCGAACTGAAGAAAAAGGTCGCGTTCAAATTTCCTGTTTATGGAAGCGCCGCCAAATATCCCCATTCTTCCAAGTACATCCTGAGAATAGAAATACAGGCCCGGTTTGATGATATCAAGGAAATTGCCGTCTTTGGTATAATTATCAAATCTAAGCACAGGGATTATGAACAGAGGCGTTGCAACATTATTATATTTGGTTGCAGGTTTGAGCTTAATATTGTCATCATTGAAATTTTTGATACTCTTAAAATCATATTTATTTTTAGATAAGGAAGTATTGGAATCATTCTCATATTTGCTTAAAAGTTTCTCCGGCCTTATGTAATTAGCATTATTCTCATCAATTCTGGCGTCAAGCACCGAATAGCCCTTTATTTCATTGATCTTGTAACCGCTGGGAGTCCACGAAGAAAAAACCAGGTTATTGTTTCCATCTGTAGTTGGCATGAATGCACCGCCCAGTACATTTGTCAATTGAAGCATATAATTAGTATTACTGTCGTCAGCAAGCCTGTCATTGTTCTTGAGTTCGTATTTGTAAATGTTATAGATTCCTGTAATATCTGAAGCAAAGATTATAGCATCTCCTTCTTTGCTGTAAACAGGGCTTCTGAAATCTGCATTCGGATCTGAAAACAAGAAGTTAATGGTCCCTGTTTCAATATTAAGGACTGCGATCTCGCGTGCATCGTGTTTGGAATAATCAAACAGGATCGATTTCCCGTCAGGGGACCATTTTGGTGAATAGATCTGCTCACCGTTAATGAAGCTGGTCAACTGTTTAAGATCCTTTTTCTCCAGCATCTTCCCTTTTGGAATTTCTGCCGTGAACAAATTTTGAGTGCCGTCGTGATTCCTTACAAAAGCAATGCTCTTTCCGTCGGGAGAGTATGTTGGTGCATGGGCTCTGAGACCGCTTGAAAGCTGGGTCTCTTCTTCCTTTGAAACATCATACTCAAACAGATCGAATACAACTGCGTCGTGAATATTGGGTTTATTTCTTTGTGAATAAATTATTTTCTTGCCGTCCGGTGACCATGAATAGCTTCCGCTGACACTTCCGATCAACTGATCATCATCACCCTTTTTATTAACATCATGTATATACATAGATGTTGAGCCGTAATCATATTCTTTATTAGAAAGATAAGTTATTTTCCTGCCATCGGGAGAGAATTGAGGATAGTAATTTGCAAATCCAACTTTTGCAATTATGTCACCTTCAACAAGTACTTTTTTAATAGGTTCTACCCTGTTTTTATAATCTTCTTTCAGATATGCTTTCCACTCCCTGTACAAATCGTCCCCG
>JAUQWT010000002.1 GCA_030835005.1 Ignavibacteria bacterium
TTAGTCCGGCACTTATGGCTCAGATCAGCACATTCACTTCCACGTTACAAGTGAGAATTCTCATTAGTGAGCGATTTTTTTTGAAATGAGACGCGAGACTGCCGATTACAGCACGGAATCGCAGAAAGTCTCAAAAGTAAAATTTTTCTCACGCGAGACATTCCGAGACACGTATATGCTTTACGCATAACATTTGGAATATAACATATGACAATAGCATATGCAAGTCTATTTTGAGTAAATTTTTTCAAAAGGCTCTTGATTTAATTAAAATGTAAATATATATTTGACCTTACCATTAGGGGGTAATTCTATGGCCCGGCCATAGAGTTACCCTTTTGTTTTTTTCTGAACTTCATTTTTGATAAAATGAAAAAGTATCATCAAATGATACGTGCAGAAGAGTTACAGATATTCCCCCGTTGTTGGTGATCCCGCAAATGGGATTTCATGCAGATAAGATCTGGATTCAACAAACACCAACAACTGGGGAAATAAAGAATTGAATCTTCCAGTAACCAGAGGATTAGCAACCACATCAGAAGAAACAGGAAAACCAGTTGAAATTCATCACGTTGAACAAAAAAAGGGTGGACCATATGAAGAAAGACATAGACATGATCATAGAACGGAAGGAAGTTATAAGAAACATCACGATCCGAAGAAAAAGTCTGAAAGAGAAAAAAATTGGAGTAAAATGGTGAAAAATTATTGGCGAAAAGAATGGGATAAAAGCAGATTTAATAAATGAGAACCTAAAAATTTTAATAAGTTTGATATGACTGTTGAAGAATTGTTTAATGAATTTAGTAAATTTGAATCACCAATATTTAAAGGATATAAAGACGTAGTTTTAGTAGATATTTTCAATCTTGAAGTTAAATTGGGATTAAAATTGCCAAGTGACTTTAAACGATTTCTTATGATTTCTAATGGTGCATTAATAGATTGTCAATATCTCTATGGAATTAAAAATGAGGAACCGGCAGAAGACTTGTTTGATAATTATATTTTTGAAACAAAAGAGGCTGGAAACCCTATGCCAGCTTATTATTTGCCAATGTATCCCGATGGCATGGGAAATCATAATTGTTTGGATTTGAAAAGTCTTTCACAGGATGGTGAAAAGTGTAATGTAATATTTTGGCAGCATGATAGGTTATACTCTGATAACGATCAACCTGATATTGATGCGAATTCATTTACTCAGTTTCTGGAGAACTTGTTGAAAGAACTTACTGAAAACTATAACTATGACGGAACCGAAAAGTAAAGTACTTTGAATATTGACCGGCGGCAGCCCTGACCTTGAAGACCCAAGCCAGGCAGAACCTGTGGGCGAAGAGCAGTCAGCCCCCGGGTATTTGTAGAAGCAACAATTTATATCCGTGGTATTACAGTCCGTGAAATAGCAATCTTTGGCAGGGCAGCTCGGATTAAGAGCCAAAGCAATATTTCCCTTTATATTATCCACTTTTTTCGATAATTTGCATGATGTATTTACAAAATATTGTATTCATAGTACTTTTTCTTGCCGCATTTTCACTTTTTACATACAATTTGCTTCGAATCCGTTCTTACCTGGTACTCGGCAGGAGCGAAAACCGCTTTTCGCAGGCAGGCAGGAGATTATTAAAGGTACTGGGAGTTGGCATCGGTCAAAGCAAAATTTTGCGCGATCCGGCGGCCGGCATAATGCATGCCTTTATTTTCTGGGGATTCATGGTGCTCATAACCGCAGTGCTGGAAGCATTCATTCAGGGTTTTTATTCCGGTTTTTCGCTTGCCATGCTTGGAAAAGTCTCAATGGTATTTTTTGCGTCTCAGGATATTTTTGGTTCGCTTGTGATACTTGCAGTTTTATATGCGCTTTACCGCAGGCTTATTGAAAAGCCAAAACGCCTGCGGGGCGATGGCGGCACAAATGCGGACGCCGTTTTTATTCTGATGCTGATAATGGGTGTTATGATAACAATGTTCGGCGTGAATGCAACAAAGTCTATAGTACATCCTGAAAATGCAGCTTATTACAAGGCCCATTTTATAGCATCACAAATTACGCCGCTGTTTAGCAATTCAGGCGCTGTTACGTTCTATAATATATTTTGGTGGGGGCATATAATAATAATCCTTACTTTTATGAACTATCTCCCCTACTCCAAGCATTTTCATATTGTCACTTCGCTGCCGAATGTTTACCTGGCAAAAATCGGCCCGCAGACGCTTGATACGGAAGAAATAAATTTCGATAGTGAAAATGTTTTTTTGGGTGCAGGTGATATTGAGCAGCTTACATGGAAGGAAATGTTCGATGGGTATGCATGTACGGAGTGCGGCAGGTGTACTTCGGTTTGCCCCGCAAATTTAACAGGCAAGCCGCTCTCTCCACGTAAGATAATTATGGATATCCGCGAGCGCACAAGTGAAAAAGCACCGCTGCTTGTAAATAAAGGTGAGATTCCGGCTGATATAGAGAGCCATAAACTGGTTTCAGAACATTATATTACTGATGAAGAGCTTTGGGCATGCACAAGCTGTATGGCGTGCGTGCAGGAGTGTCCGGTTAATATTGAGCATGTTAATCCAATAGTGGATATGCGGAGATTTCTGGTTCAAAGTGAATCCAGATTCCCCGATGAACTATTGACGGTTTTTGGTAATATGGAAAATAACGGCGCGCCGTGGGCTTACCCTCAATCAGACAGGCTAAAGTGGACTGAAGGGCTTGAAGCCGCTGTGCCGGTTGCGGCAGAAAAACAGGAGTTTGATGTGCTGTACTGGGTTGGATGCGCAGGCTCGTTTGATGCGAGGTATCAAAGTGTATCGCGCTCGGTAGCCACGCTGCTTGATAAAGCAAAAGTGAATTACGCAGTACTTGGCACGGAGGAAAAGTGCAATGGTGACTCTGCCAGAAGGCTTGGCAATGAATTCTTAGCGCAGACGATGATAAAAGAAAATGTTGAGACGATGAAGAAGTATAAGTTCAGCAAAATACTTGTAAGCTGTCCCCATTGCCTGCAGACAATTGGCAATGAGTATAAAGCATTTGGCGGTGATTATGAAGTTGTGCATCACTCAGAATTTTTAGGGGAACTTATCCAGCAAAACAGGATTGTAATAGATGACACAAAAAAGATTGATAAAAGGGTAACTTATCATGATTCATGCTACCTGGGCAGATACAACGATATTTATGAAGAACCGCGCAAACTGATAAATGATGTAAATAAAGGCGAGCTTGTTGAGATGAAGCGTTCTAAGGACCGCGGGCTATGCTGCGGCGCCGGCGGCGGAAGAATGTGGATGGAAGAGAAGATAGGAAAGAAAGTGAATATCGAGCGCACTGAAGAAGCTTTGGCGCTTAAGCCTGATATGATTTCAACGGCTTGTCCCTTTTGCATGACAATGCTTACGGACGGTGTTAAAGAATTAGGTAAAGCCGAAGAAGTAAAAGTTAAAGATTTTGCAGAGTTGGTATTGGAATCAAGTAAATAGTTTTAAAAAGAATTCAATAATTAATAATATATTCAGGAGATAAAAATGTCTTATTTTTTTACATCGGAATCCGTAAGTGAAGGACATCCCGATAAAGTCTGCGACCAGATCTCAGACGCAATATTAGATGATATACTTTCGCATGATAAAACTGCGCGTGTTGCCTGCGAAACTTTCTGCGCAACCGGCTTAGTGCTTGTTGGCGGCGAGATAACAACAACACACTATGTTGATATACAAAAAGTTGTAAGGAACGTTGTAAAAGATATCGGCTATACAAAGGGTGATTACAGGTTTGATTTTCATTCGATAAACGTAATGAGCGCCATTAACAAGCAGTCACCCGATATAGCAATGGGTGTTGATACAGGCGGCGCAGGCGACCAGGGAATGATGTTCGGCTATGCAACAAACGAGACTCCTGAATACATGCCAATGGCTTTGGTTTATGCTCACAAGCTTGTCAAGAAGCTTGCAGATATCAGAAAACGCAATTTGAAATTAATGCCTTATTTACGGCCTGATGCGAAATCACAGGTAACGATTGAGTACAGTGATGATAACAAGCCGCTTAGGGTTGATACTGTGGTTATTTCTACACAGCATGACCCCGGTGTTTCACAGGCAAAGATAAAAGCAGATGTAATAAAGAATGTGATAAAAAAAGTTATTCCGGCAAGATTGCTTGATAAGAAAACGATATTCCATGTTAATCCAACCGGCAGATTTGAGATCGGCGGGCCGCACGGCGATACAGGTTTAACTGGCAGAAAGATCATAGTTGATACTTACGGCGGAAAAGCTCCCCACGGCGGAGGCGCATTTTCGGGAAAAGACCCATCCAAGGTTGATAGAAGCGCGGCATATGCTGCAAGGCATCTGGCTAAGAATATAGTAGCCGCAAAGCTTGCCAAAGAATGTATGATACAGCTATCGTATGCGATCGGCGTAGCGCAGCCGGTTTCAATATATGTTGACACTAACGGAACGGGAAAAGTTGCCGATAATAAGATAGCAGCATTCATAAAGAAGAATGTTAATCTTACGCCAAAAGGCATTATGGAAAGATTAAAGCTCAGAAGGCCTATATACAGAAAGACGGCGGCATACGGACATTTCGGCAGAAATGATAAGGATTTCACCTGGGAGAAGCTTGATCTTGTAAGCTTGTTCAGGAAAATAAAATAGAAAAATGAAAGATTTTCTTTTTGGCCTGACTTACCCGTTTAGAAGTCTGAGGTTCTTTTTTTCGCACACAGTTTTAATTAAGTATTCGATCGCTCCCATGTTAATCAATTTACTGATATATGGGAGCGTTTTTATTTTCTCTTATTCATGGTTGTTGAATTCGCTTGATAAATGGCTGGGGATTGAAAATACTGAGGTTGGATTCTGGCTAAAGTTCATACATACTCTACTATTGATAATCGGATTTTTGCTGCTCTTATTTATCTGTTACCTGTTGTTTACAATTCTTGGCAACATAATCACAGCTCCGTTTAATGAGGAGATCTCCCAGCGAGTAGAAGAAATTGTAACCTCCGGCGGCGTAGTTCATAAAATGGGCTTTTGGGAAGATGCTTACATAAGCATAATTGGTGAAGTTCAGAAGCTTTTATTTTACCTTACAATACTTCTGTTCATTTTCTGTTTGAATATTATTCCAGTTGCGGGCTCTCTACTTGCCACAGTAATTGGAGTGATCTTTTCATGCTTCTACAATGCATTAGATTTCCTTGACTACCCCATGACAAGAAAGAAAATGAAATTCCGTGATAAGCTAAAGATAACCCACAAAGGCAGACTGGTAACTTATGGCTTTGGGTTAACCTCATTTTTATTCATGTTTTTGCCTGTTGTGAATGTATTCATGAAGCCAATCCTGGTTGCTGCTGGGACGAGCCTGTATTATGAGAAATACTTTAATGCGCCTGCACTTCAGGAGCAAATCCCTGCTAACTGAGAAGTTTTGTATGCAAATTCTGGCATAATTTATCTGAATAGTTTTTTTTATCTTTGGTAACAATCTATCATTTCTAATCTTTTTTTCCTGTATAAAAATGCAAGAACCCGAAGTAAATTTGGAGTTAGCCAAAACATTTGGCCTGATTGAAGAAGAATATAACAGAATTCTCGAAATTCTTGGAAGAACGCCAAGTTATACCGAGCTTGGAATATATTCCGTTATGTGGAGCGAACACTGCTCTTATAAGAATTCAATACTTGAAATTAAGAAACTACCCAGGAGCGGCGCAAGACTGCTTGTTGGTGCGGGTGAGGAAAATGCGGGGCTTGTTGATATCGGCGATGGGCTTGCAGTGGCGTTTAAGATAGAATCGCACAACCATCCCTCAGCGGTTGAGCCGTATCAGGGCGCGGCAACAGGCATTGGCGGAATACTGCGTGATATATTTACAATGGGCGCCAGGCCAATTGCGGCACTAAATTCTTTGAGGTTTGGGAACATCAATGATGAATCAAGAAAAAGGGAGCATGCCCCCTTGTCCCAGAATAATCAGGAAAGATCTAAGTTCCTTTTTAAGAATGTTGTAAAAGGCATTGGTGATTACGGCAATTGCTTTGGCGTTCCAACAATCAGCGGAGAGATTTATTTTGATGCGTGCTACAGGGACAATCCACTGGTCAATGCTATGGCCGTTGGAATAGTTAAGCATGACGAGGTTGCAACAGCGGCTGCAAAAGGCGAAGGCAATCCGGTATTCATAGTTGGTTCATCTACCGGCAGGGATGGTATTCACGGCGCTACATTTGCATCGGAAGAAATTTCCGAGGCATCGGAAGCTAAGCGGCCATCTGTTCAGGTAGGCGATCCGTTCACCGAAAAACTTTTGCTTGAAGCATC
>JAUQWT010000319.1 GCA_030835005.1 Ignavibacteria bacterium
CACAGACAAATTTTGTAAGAGCTGCAATTAAACTTCTGAATTATCATAACAGCAGAACAAAAACAGACCTTTTATCCCTTAAACTGCATATCCGGAAAAGCAGGAAAATGGCAAACAGAACCTGGCTCCTTGGGAAGATCACCTCACTGGATAGATCTATCCGCCGCGCTGTATAAACTCTCTACTTATTCCTTTCCCCTCTCCTCCTAGGCTTTAAGTCCCGCTTGCGGGGAGAGGAGTGTCCGCCCTCTGGCGGACGGGGTGAGGTAATCAGTTCAAGTTTCTATTCAAATAATACTTAACCGAGCTATCGTTTAACATTTTTTAAATTAATATTTATAGATAAATTTGAATCTATGAATATTTGTGTACTTGGAGCCGGGGGCTGGGGAACTGCACTTGCAATAGTTCTTCAGCAAAACAGGAATAAAGTTACTCTTTGGGAGTATGATCGCGAATATGCCCATACACTGGGAGAATTCCGCGAGAATTTCTATTACCTGCCAAAAGTAAGAATTCCTGAAAAGATCCAAATTACAGACGATTTGAACGAAGCTGTACATAACAAGGATATAATAGTCATTTCTACCCCCACGCAGTATATAAGAGGAGTTATCGAGCCGATCAGGAATCTGGATTTTTCTAACCGGATTATCCTCAGCGTATCCAAAGGGATTGAGAATAACAGCCTGATGACAGTATCTCAGATCTTCGCAGATGTATTCCCGAAGATAAACAAAGCGAACATTGTAGTGCTTTCAGGGCCATCACACGCAGAGGAAGTTGCGAAGAAAATACCCACGGCAGTAGTTGCAGCTTCTGCTGATGCCGGGAACGCTCACATTGTTCAGAAAGCATTTTCAAACAAGTACTTCAGGGCGTACCGCAGCAGTGATGTGCTTGGTGTTGAGCTTGGCGGCGCACTGAAAAATGTTATCGCAATTGCCGCAGGCATTGCAGACGGAGCAGGATTTGGCGATAATACCAAGGCTGCAATCATGACACGAGGAATAAGAGAGATAACCCGCCTTGGAATGAAGCTCGGCGCTAATGAAAACACATTTATCGGGCTCTCGGGGATCGGCGATCTGAT
This sequence comes from Ignavibacteria bacterium, assembly GCA_030835005.1. Taxonomy (GTDB): domain Bacteria; phylum Bacteroidota; class Ignavibacteria; order Tepidaquicellales; family OLB5; genus OLB5. The sequence goes on from JAUQWT010000319.1 coordinate 1,094, forward strand.
AGTAACTTGTATGAGCAAACTTTCCAGAAACCGTTTTGTGGGTGAAGAAGTTGGTAAGGGCAAGAAACTTAAACAAGTACTTGCTGAAATGAAAATGGTGGCCGAAGGGGTTGCTACAACTGAATCAACTCACCAGCTTGCAAAGAAAATTGGCGTTGAATTGCCTATCATAGAGCAGGTATATAAAGTACTCTTCCTTGGAAAAGATCCTCATCATGCCACAGAAATTCTGATGACACGTGACCTTAAGGAAGAAAAGTGAGCAAAAAATCGCTTTTCATAAACGGAAAAGTCTGGCAAACTGACGGATCATTCCTGCAGGCATTTGGAGTTAATAGCGGTCATTTCAATTTTACAGGAAGTAATGAAGAGGCAAATACATTAAAGGACTCTTACGATGAAATTATCGATTTAAAAGGAAGATTAGTAATACCCGGACTTATAGATGGACACCTTCATCTGGTTAAAGGTTCATTAATGAGGAAGATGCTTGATTGTACCCATATAAACAGTATGGATGAGCTTACATTGGCAGTCACTCAGTACGTTACTGAAAATAAGCCTGAATGGATCATTGGAGGAAATCTTGATATGAATAAGGTTCTTGCAGAATACCAAAGCACCGGTTCTGCAGGAAACGTAGCTGATGATATTTATACTGAGCTCCCATTATATATTACAAACTATGATTACCACTCGGCTATTTCCAATACAAAAGCACTGGAGCTTAGCGGCCTTGCATACAAATTAAATGAGTTTACTGCTGAAGAAATTCAGCTCTCAGGTGAAAAACCAAACGGTGTAATAAGGGAAAAAGCTCTCAATCCATTAATTGCCGCATTGCCTGTGCCAAATATTCAGGAGAAAGTTAAGGCTGTTTCGGAATTCATTGACATTCTGCATTCATATGGTATCACTTCTGTAAGCGATATAACTCTCCCGGAAGATATTGATGTATATATTGAGCTAAGCAGGCAGGATAAATTGAAATTGCGGGTTAATTCATATATCCCCTTTGATGAGTTTCTGAATTTTGGCTATTATGTAAATAAAACCAAAAGCGTTGACCCTGATTACTTCACAATTTGCGGATTTAAAGCATATTGGGATGGTGCGCTTGGATCTGAAACAGCACTGTACAGCAAGAATTATAATGATAGAGATCATAACGGTTACAAGACTGAAATTGCTGCTTCCGGAAGGATCTTTGAGCTTGCAGGGCAGATGGACGCTGCAATGAAACAGATGATCATTCATGCAATTGGTGACCTTGCAGTAAAAGAAACTCTTGACCTGCTTGAGACTCTCCCGAATACAAAAACCCTCAGGCACAGGATCGAGCATTCCCAGCATATTCAGCCGGGTGATATTGAAAGATTCAGCAAGCTTGGAGTGATCGCCTCAGTCCAGCCTCTTCACTTGAAGTACGATGCCAGATCGGTTTATGAGAAGCTTCATGAAACTTTGATCAAGAACACTCATAACTATTTGAAAATAATTGATTCAGGCGGCATAGTTAACTTTGGAACTGATTTCCCGATTGTTGAGGTCGATCCTTTCGAGAACATGCGAATTGCCGCAACACGAAAAACCGTTAATGGAATATTCACTCCCGAACTTTGCATACCATTAAATGAATGCATCAGGTGTTACACGATCAATAATGCATACTCAAATAATAATGATAACGCCGTTGGAAGTATTTCAAAAGGGAAAGTCGCGGATTTTGTGATTATGAAAGATGACCTGTTCAAAATGGAAACCAATGACATTTCTAAAGCTAAAGTATTCAGTACATATTTGAATGGCCAAGAAGTTTATTCGGCTTAGGCAGTTTGTCCTCTGAAAACCTTCACAAGCTCCATTACAGCAATTCCATAAGCAACCGAAACATTTATTGAATGCTTGAAGCCGTATTGCGGGATTTCAAGCGAGAAATCTGATTGTTTTATGATCTCATTTGATACGCCGGTCAGTTCATTACCAAGTACTAAACAAAGCGGGAAATCACCCATACCTATATTTGTGTAACTTCGGCTGTTTTCAGTAATCTCCAAAGGAACAATTTTCACTCCCTTTTGCTTAAGGTTTTTTATAGCATCAAGTGGATCTTTCACATATTCCCATGGCACGGCTTCAGTTGCGCCAAGTGCTACTTTTTCTATCTCCGGTCGTGGCGGGTATGGGGTGTAACCCGTCAAATACAGTTTTTCTATCAGTGCTGCATCACTTGTCCTGAAGATAGAGCCTACATTGAAAATACTCCTGATGTTATCACAAATTACATATACAGGATGCCTTTTGACGCTTTTCAATTTGTCTAAAGGAGTCCGCCTTTTCCCTACTTCTTCGTGTGTAAGTTTTCTCATAAATTTTCTATAATGCTCCTATTTCAAATCCGCAATTGGCATTCCGCAATCCGAAATTAGGAATATTGTTCATTGTTAATTGATGATTGCAAATTGCTAAAAGTACGCTCTTACTTCAGCAGTTCCGGTATGTATAACACGGGCTTTTTCTTCTGCCCTGCCGTAATAATTTATTGTTGCCTGGATGAAGTTGCTGATCCTGTATTCAAAATTCACGCTCCAGAAATAACTTTTTCCTATTACGAGCCCTTTGGTCAGATCGAAAGGTACAAATGCTGGATCCGTGCTGATAAGAGCCTCATTTCTTGAGATTTCACTTCTCAAAGTACCTTTCCCTGAAAATGAATATGTCATTCTTAGAGTCTGCACGTTAATTGATGCCTTGGTTGGCTGCGCAGGAAAAAAATCACTGGCTTTTTTCAGCTGAACTTTGAAACCTGTTTCAATTGAAGCGCTTGGTTTGTATATGAGCTCTGAAGTAACTCCTTCAGTATTGATATTCCAGTTCCTGATCTCAATCCCGGGGGCAAGATTCCTGTCGATTTCTGTTACATAATCGGATATCAATGCAAGATCCTGTGTAAAGGAAAGCCTTAATCTGCCCGTGCGCTCAACATGCAGAACCCTCTCATTTCCCGAAAAGAACTGAGTGAATCCCCGTCTTTGTATGAACCTCAACTTAATGCCAAATAGGTCATTATTTTCAAATATACCAATATCCTGCTGAATTGTTGCGGCTCCTGTAATAGTATTTACATCATTCTGAAAAGTGCTGAACTTAAGCAGGTAAATATTCCTCTGAATGGGGTCTTTGCTTTTTTCTGCAACACTCAGGAATGTGTCAAATGTCAGATTCCTTAAGATAGTTCTCATAATATTATTCCCTCCTTTTGAAACAAAGCGTGATGGAACAATATTCAAATTGGCTGAGCTTTGCAGGTCAGTGGTAGGGAATAACTGGTCAGTCGGGCGGATTATCTTGATATAATCGCCGTCAAAATTTGTCAATACAAACTCATTCTCATCCTGCAAACCGTTTCCGTTAAGGTCGCCAAGATATTTGTAATTCCCCTGCCCTATTGGCACTGCAATAAAAACTACTTCCTGTTTCGCAGTTCTTTCGCTTGATATTTTATAGAATAGGTTTGCATTCAGACCGCGCTCGAGGAACCATATATTGCTTTGCGATGTAACAAGTATTGTTCTTGAATCCGAAAATCCCTGCTTCTGAAACACCGGTGCATATTTCCTGTCATAAACCGTAACGTCACCTGATGCTGAGATAAAGCTCATATCTTTCAAACTAAGCCCTACTGTACTTGTGTATGAGTTTGACTGCCTTTCAAGTTTTCCCTGATTATATACATCATCATACCTGTAATTGAAACGGTATGAAAGATCAAACTTGAACAGGCCGCTTATTAGCAGCATCGGGCGGAATTCATAGAACCTGAAGCTGCCAATGCCGGCTGTATCAAAATTCAATGAGCGTATTTGCTTATCTTCTCCGCCGAACTCAAAGATCAGATTATATTTACCAAGTCTTTTATCTGTAAATGGTGATAACTTATAGTTTACGTTTCCAAACTGCCTTATCCACTTTCCCCCGTAATCAATGTTTTTATCATTACTTGAAATATAATCCACATAATAATTTGCAGAAGGCAGTTTAAGGCTATCGCCTGTAAACTTGAAATCGACAGAACCCCTGGTTGAATTGAACTTATCGCCGCGGACTATCCTGCCCCCGTTTGTGTTTATGCTCAGATATTTCCCCGGGTTGAATCTTAAGCCCAGCTCGCTTGTAGCTTCTGTCAGCTTCAGACTGTCCTGAATATCCCAGATGCGGTCGTACTCGATCCTGTTGAGCCTGTCAACAGCGTTGTAAAGCTTGTTTACAACCTTCTGCCTGAAATAGAACTCAATATCACCCAGGTTTAAATTTCCAAGCTTAAACTGTTTGGGGCTGAATAGAAAAGAAGCGCTGAAAGCCCCGCCTTTGTTTTCACTATCATCTGCGTTCGATAGCAGGTTCCGGTCAAAATCACTTGCAGAGCCTTCTACAAGAAGCGAAATAGATTTAGATAACTTCAGCTCCAATCCAATATCAGCGGATTGATATGCAACCGGCAGCGGGAAAAAAACTATCGGCAGGTAACTGCCCTGATTGATCCCTGCAAAAGTATATGCACTTGTGCTTAGGCTGTTGTAATCACCTTTGCCGGCACCAATAAAGGAGAATGTGACCTGGTAAAGAGCGCTATCATTGCCCGGGGCGTATATATATTTCAGGAAGTTCTGTTGATTAATGATTGTATCTCTTTGAATATAAAGACCCAGTGGTTTTCCCAGGCTATCGGTTCCAACAAAGATTACGCCGCTTCTTGATGCTTTGAGCTTATCATCCCCCGCCCGGGAAATGATAGTTTTATCCGAATCTGAAAGGAGAAAATCAATCGGCTTGTTTGGGTCATCTCGCTCTCTCAAATAAGAAATAGATAATTTCAGCCTCTCATTAAATACAGAAGTTTTGGTCTGTCCTGCAATAAAGCTTCTTGAGTATTTCTTATCGGAGTACTCAAAATCAACAACTATCCTTGATGCATTTGTTATCAGCCGGCGGTTAGAGAATTTTAACTGACCGTTGGAGTAATCAATGGTATAATCGTTAGTCTCGCCTCTTATCATCACAATACCATCAAGATAAACTTTCTCGCTCCCGGCAATTACTACAATATTCACTTCATTATCAGCGCCAACAAGCCTGTAAGGCCCCTGCACGCCGTCTATTCCGTTAAAACTGTTGGTGTTAAACCTGCCTCTGGATATCGCACCGGTAAGAAAGAGATCTGTCTTCCCGAAATTTGCGAAACCCTTTGCACCCTGCAGCTTTTTGCTGAAATTGAAGAAGTTGCTCCCCGAAAAATTCACGTCAATATCACCTAGAGTTGCAGTTATATTGGTTGAGCGAAGTTCCACGAATACCTTATCAAGCTCCTGAAGCTTTTGTGTATTCCCCTCCGGCTGTATAGGTGTGTTCTCATCCGTAAGTGCGGCGGTGATCTCAATATCGCTTGAAAGCTTACCGTTTAGCTGAAGACGAAATCCCGATTGAAGCGTAAGATCTCGGTTATTGCCGATTGTCAATCCCCTGAATATACTTCCGGATTTCTGCAGATCGGTGCCGGAAAAGATATCTTCAACAAAATCAGATTTAATTTCTGCAACTTTTACTGTATCACCTCCAAGGGTATCAAGCTTATTCAGTATTTCAAATTTGGAGTATGAATCTGGAATATCAAACGGGAAGTTTTTATATGTAATGATAAGCTGCAGCCTCTCAGGTTTGCCGCTTGTTACAATATCTTTCACAAAAGAATCCTTAAGCCGAACTTTACCGTAGCGGTGATCAACTGTATAGTTTGAGGGATCAACTTCGGTAGAATCAGAAAAAACAGTGAGAGTCCCGAATTTAAGGAATTTATCCGGAAGCACTATAACTGAATCAGCGCCTGCAACGGATATGACTATTTTCTTATAGTTTACATCATCAGGGTTAAATGTCTTGGGCTGGGAATAAGCTATTCCTGCAAGTATGAAGATCAATACTGCCGCAATTTTCGGGTTTTGCTTCAAATAATACCAAGCTGATTTTCTTAGGGATTACTTCCCTGTTTCGGACTGCATGCCGCCTGCAAGATCATCAAAATAATATTTCTCATAATCTTTGTGAGATGAGATCAGGCTTTCAATAATTGGTATTAATTTATCATCTGAAAGTTGAAATTGGTTTGGTTTGTGTATTGCCCTGTAATCTGCCGCTATGTTTTCTGCAGTAGAAAATGTCATAAGCTCTTCCTTATCAAACTTGCTCCACCTGTTGCCCCTTGCATAACCGTAAACATCCTTGAAAAAGATAATATAATCGCCATAACTATCGCTGCCTATATCATAAGTCTTGTAAATTATCCTGACCGGGAACTTCAGCTTTTCGTCTTCGGTAAAATTATACATCATGGATTTCTTGCTTGTTGCCCACCAGCTAATATCCTGACTTGTAACCATCTTTTTCACAATAAAGCGTTTCATCTTGTCAATATTTCCATTGTCATTCCTTACGCAGCCGTGTGATAGAGCGCGGTATTCATTTTTAAGCAGGTAATTTTTATTAGTACCGTGGAAATAGCGCAGTGAATTCTCATCGTAATGCGCGGCGAATAAACCAAGCGGATTCCCGGGACCGGGAGGTGTACCCGGTTCAGCGGGGTCGCTCTCTGGATCTTTCCATGAAGGCCAGTTGCGAAGGCGGAAAATATTATAAAAACCGGTATAAGTTTTTGTGCCCGGTGCGCCAACAACGTTTGGCCAAACAGTCACAAGAATTGTATCATTATTATATATCTGGTAGATGCGTGATGTAAATTCAGGAATGTTGAGCTCCCACAGCATTGTTGGGGCAGGGTCTAAATAATGCTCAGGAACATTGAAGTTCAGGGTAAACTCAACATGACCAAGAGTATCGTTAATAAGTTTCTTGCTGATCTCCTTCGATCCTATTATTGCAGAGATCTCTTCATCGCTAATAATTGGATACAGATCGACCAGGTATTCTTCGATCTTCGCATCGATGCTTTCAACATCTTCTATCGGAAATGATATTTTTTGGTAGCCTTTGGGAGTATCCTTGGGTAATTCCGTGTTAACAACCGGCGCTTCCTCGCCAATTTTAGTCGATTTCATCGCATCCTGGCCAAAATCCGCCTGAGTATAAGCGAACAACAGCCCAAAAGCCGCTAAAAGTACCGCAAAAAACTTGAATTTAGATGTCTTTTTCAATTATTTATTTTTAGAACCGTAAATTTACCTTAATTTTCGTACTTATTCAAACCAAAATTACAGGAAAAAAATTCTAATCTTAGCTTTCCGGACAAGGTGGCATGACCCTTGTTCATGTTGCAGGATGCTGCCACCTAAATTTTCATAAGAATTATAATTTAATTGTGGTAACTTTGTTCCATTATATGGCCGATTTCAAAAAGAAATTTTATGATATCACTTCGCTTATTCAGGCTGAGTTCGACCGTAATCTTGAATTGTACGGCGATAAGATCCAGTGCCGCCGCGGATGCTCGAAATGCTGCTCGCAGATCTTCCGCATAACACCGCTTGACGGCTGGATGATTAGTGAACACGTTAGACAATTACCTGAAGCAAGAAGAACTGCA
>JAUQWT010000320.1 GCA_030835005.1 Ignavibacteria bacterium
TTCGGCGAATCTATTGGAATTGAAAGGTTTTCGCTTGATTTCTTCAGAAAGCTGGGAATTGTGCTGGATCGCAAGATCACGCATGAGAACAATGTAAATGAATTCTACGAAGCTTCGTTCCAGGAGCTTTATGACACGGGGAACGCTATGTATGCGGTTGACGTTTCTGAGTATAAAAGTATGGAGATTGATTTCCCTGAAGACCTGAAAAGAGCAGAAGAAGAAGTTAAACATCTGGAAAATTAAGTTTTTTGATTATAGTCTTAGCGGATTAATTTTTGCAAATGGGAATATTTAACACACAAAAAGACAGGTACAGCAGCCAGCGGCTTAGATTTAACCGTCCATCCATGTTCGGAGGATTTTCATTGTTTCCGCCGGTCATAAAGTATCTGCTGATCTCTAATGTTGCCATTTTCATTTTCCAGCATTTTATTTTTGCCGGTTTCAGTGTAAGCGGAGTACCGCTTTCTGCATTTTTCATAAAATATTTCGCATTGAACCCGATAAGCAGTACTGTTTTTCCTTTTTATCCATGGCAATTATTAACTTATCTTTTCATGCATGGCGGATTCTGGCATTTGTTTCTTAATATGCTTGCACTATGGATGTTTGGAATGGAACTTGAAAATATCTGGGGTTCTAAAAAATTCCTTGCATATTATGTAATGTGCGGTGTAGGTGCGGGGCTATCTACAATACTGCTCACTCCGCTTTTTACTGCATTGCAGCTTCCAACAGTTGGAGCTTCAGGATCGGTTTACGGAATTCTTGTTGCATTCGGTATGCTTTTCCCCAACAGGGAAATATTTCTTTATTTCCTTTTCCCCATTAAGGCCAAGTATTTTGTGATTATCTATATGGCTATCGAGCTCTTCTCAGTAGGCAGTAATACCGGTGTAGCTCACTTGGCTCATCTAGGCGGCGGGCTCGTTGGATTCATTTACCTGCTCTTAACCCGTAATAATGTCAGCGATCTTTTCAGATTCAACAAAAAGCCTAAGGTTAGTTCCAGCAGACCAACAAATATTTACCGCAACAAGTATTACGAAAAATATAACACCGGTTCTGAAAAAGATGTGAGCGACGCAGATTATTATTCTAAAGACGGCAACGGTGAGATAACCCAGGAAAAAGTTGATGAAATCCTCGATAAGATAGGTAAAGATGGCTACCAGAACCTGAGCGAAGAAGAAAAGAAAATTTTGTTTGAAGCAAGCAAGAAGATACATTGAGAAAGTTTGAAAGTTTATGAAGTTAAAAAGCAGAAAGTATGATATGATGATAGGGAAAATTAATTATGTGAAAGCTGTTTGGTGATGGAAGTCGGAACACAGAACAAAAAATATTGTAACTCCTTAACAAAATACTCAAGATATAAAACCCGTGTTGTGATGGTAGGGGATGTTGGCATTGGGGGAGATAATCCCATCCGTGTGCAATCTATGACCACTACAGATACTATGGATACTAAAGGCACGGTAGAGCAGTCAATTCGTATGATCGAAGCCGGAAGCGAGCTTGTCAGGATCACGGCCCCCGCATTAAAAGAGGCGAAAAATCTTGAAAATATCAAAAACGAACTTAGGGCACGCGGATATAATACGCCAATTGTTGCTGATATACACTTCAAGCCGGATGCCGCTGAATTGGCTGCCCGAATAGTGGAAAAAGTTAGAGTTAACCCCGGCAATTACGCTGATAAGAAAAGATTCAAAGTATTCAGCTTTACTGATGAAATGTACAATGAAGAGCTTGAAAGGATTTACGAAGAATTTGCCCCGCTTGTGAAGGTATGCAAAGATTATGGCACGGCTATGAGGATCGGCACAAATCACGGATCACTTTCCGACAGGATTATGAACCGATTTGGCGATACACCGCTTGGAATGGTTGAATCAGCCCTGGAGTTTGTGCGGATTTGCCGTGACCTGAATTACCATGAATTGATACTATCCATGAAAGCCAGTAATACGCAGGTAATGGTTCAGGCTTATAGACTGCTTGTCAGCAAAATGGAAGAGGAAGGCATGAATTACCCGCTGCACCTTGGAGTTACTGAAGCTGGAGACGGCGAAGATGGCAGGATAAAATCAGCAGTTGGTATTGGCACGCTTCTTGAAGACGGACTTGGTGATACAATAAGAGTCTCGCTAACCGAAGACCCTGAATTTGAAATACCCGTTTGCAAAAGAATTGTTGCGAAATACAATGATGTTAGCGGACATAAACAAATTGCGGATATCGGATTGAGAATTTCGGAATATAATAATAATCCCGTTGTTACTGTTCAATCCGAGATCGAAAATCCGCAATCCGAAATACCATATGATCCATTCAGCTACCAGCGCAGGAAAACTTACCAGACCGATAAAATAGGCAATCACCATGTGCCGGTGGTTATACTCTCGCCGGAAGTGAAAGCAATACAAAAGCCCGAAGGATTAAGCGGAATTTCATACGGCTATGACACTAAGCTTGATAAATGGAACATTGGCGATATGGCGGCGGATTTCATCTACCTTGGCAAGAATACCATTCTATACAAACTGCCCGGAACGCTGAAGATAATACATGATTATGCATACTGGAAAGATCTGGTTGAAAAATCTGAATCATTCCCGCTCTTCTCACCTGAAGAATATTTGAATGCTGAAAGAAAATCTTTCCGGATAAATTTTCTTTCACTAACAATTGATGACATCACAAGTGAATTGCTTGAAGCAATTAGAGCAGACAAATTCTGCGTCTTGATACTGAATGCAAATGACAAACATGCCGCAGCAGAACAGCGCAGGCTTGTAATAGAATTAATGGAACTTGGACTTGAAACTCCGGTAATTATAAAAAGAAAATATAACAAGCTTGATGATGAAGATCTTACTCTCTACAGTGCAACTGAGGTTGGTTCATTATTAATTGACGGAATGGGTGACGGAATCTGGATAGAATCTCCTGAAACCAACCTTGAAATTGTAAACCGCATTAGCTTTGGTGTACTACAGGCTACAAGGACAAGAATATCGAAAACCGAATATATTTCATGTCCCTCCTGCGGCAGGACACAATTTGATCTGCAGGTTACAACCGCTATGATAAAGAAGCGCACTGACCATCTAAAAGGTGTTAAGATCGCAATAATGGGCTGTATAGTTAACGGACCTGGCGAAATGGCTGATGCTGATTACGGCTTTGTTGGCAGCGGGCCGAATTGGGTGAGCCTATACAGGGGAAAAGACGTCATTGAAAGGGGTATTCCCTATGCCGAAGCCCTTGAAAGGCTGATAGAACTCATGAAAGAAGATGGTATTTGGGTAGGAAATGTCGCATAAACTACAGAAGATTGGCCCCTAAGCAGCTGATTTACTGAGACTAATCATCATAAATAGGACACTTTCCGTAACTTGAAACTCTTGCAAATTTTTAGCATATTTGTATTCTTTTCCACTAATTTTCTATACTTAATGGAGTGGATTTTTTAATTAACGCTCCCGGCGGCATGTTATTGCGCAGGGGGAATCTAATAATCTAATATTTAATAACGGAGTTTTATTAACGAATGACATTACCAAACGAGACAGCAAATGCTAATGCTACGACTGAAGAAGTTAAGCCACCGGTCATAAAGACCAAAGATTTTGTAGCCAAAGATTACAGCGAAGAAGAATTCAAAAAGTATATTGAGCTTTATGAAAAAACCTTCAATGTTATTAAAGAAAATGAGATAGCAAAAGGAAAAGTTGTTGCTATCAGCGGCAATGATGTTTTAATTGATATTGGTTTCAAATCAGACGGAAGAGTATCAATAGACGAATTTCCTGATCCTGACAACATAAAGATTGGCGACGAGCTTGAAATATTTGTTGAGAAAATTGAAGACCGCGAGGGACAGCTTGTACTTTCCCGCAAACGCGCGGATATAATAAGGAATTGGGAGAAGATCACTTCTGCCAAAGAGAACGATACAATTATACAGGGTAAATGTGTAAGAAGAATCAAAGGCGGATTTGTTGTTGATCTCGGCGGAATTAATGCATTCCTTCCCGGTTCACAGATCGATACAAAACCTATCCGCGATTATGATGTATATGTGAACAAAATGATGGACTTCAAAATTCTGAAGATCAATCATCCCAATGAAAACATTATAGTATCGCACAAAGTGCTTGTCGAAGAGTCAATGTCTGAACAGAGAGAGAAACTTCTTACCACTCTTGAACAGGGACAGATCCTTCAGGCAACAGTCAAGGCTATTACCGATTTTGGCGTATTTGTTGATCTTGGCGGAGTTGACGGACTTATCCATATCACAGACCTTTCATGGGGCAGGATTAACCATCCTTCAGATGTTGTGAATCTTGATGCGCCAATTGAAGTTAAGGTGCTTGAGTACGACAAAGAAAAGAAAAGAGTTACGCTTGGCTTAAAACAGCTTCAGCCGCATCCATGGGAAAATATCGAGGAAAAACTTAAGATCGGCGACAAGGTTTCAGGAAAGGTCGTATCTATAACCGATTACGGCGCATTCATAGAAATTGAAAAAGGGATTGAAGGATTAATTCATATTTCTGAAATGTCTTGGACGCAGCACATAACCAATCCAACCCAGGTTGTTACTATGGGACAGGTTATTGAAGCAATAATACTCAGCCTTGATAAGAATGAAAAGAAGCTTTCACTTGGAATTAAACAGCTTACACCTAATCCATGGCAGTCACTTCTTGAGCGCTTCCCGGTTAACTCACAGCACAAAGGGAAGGTCTGCAACATCACCAATTTCGGCGTTTTTGTTGAGCTTGAAGAGGGTGTTGACGGCCTAATTCATATTTCAGATCTTTCATGGACTAAAAAGATCTTCAATATTGAAGATTTCGTTACTCTTGGCCAGGAGATTGATGTTACCATTCTTGGAATTGACGTGGAGAACCAGAGAATCGCACTTGGCCACAAGCAGCTTACAGAAAATCCGTGGGATAAGCTTGCAGATGAATACAAAGCCGGCACTGAATGTAAATGCAAGATGATGAAAGCCATTGAAAAAGGCATAATTGTTGAGCTGCCTACGCTTGTTGACGGATTCATTCCGGCTTCACAGCTTTCGGTCTCACCGGTAAAGAACTTCGCTGAGCTTTACAAAACAGGCGAAGAACTTAATGCAAAGGTAATTGAGTTCGATAAGGAATCCAAAAAGATAGTTCTATCTGTTTTGGAATACCTGAAAGATAAAGATGAGAAAGAAGTTGATGATTATGTGAAGAAATTCGGACTTAAGAAATTCACGCTTGCAGATGTGGTAGAAAGAACTAAAACGCCTGCAGAGCTGAAGGATGAAGTTGATTTCAAGATAGATGATGTAATACAGGATGCCGACAAGCAGGAAGAAGCTAAGAAGTAATATAATCGATTGAAGTAAATTTAAAAGCATTCTGCTGCAAGGCGGAATGCTTTTTTAGTTTTGAAAATGATTTTACAACAAAATACTTATGGAAGAATATAAAAAAGTAATGAATGAGGCTGCTGAAGAAGCGGCAAAGATACAGCTAGAGTATTTTGAAAAGGACTTTGAAATAGGCAGAAAGATGAATTACAGCGATCTTGTGACCGAAGTTGATAAGCGGTGTGAAGCAAAGATAATTGAGATAATTCACAATTCATTCCCTGATCACAATGTACTTGGCGAAGAGGGCGGAGACCTGCACAAAAAATCGGAGCATGTATGGATAGTTGACCCGATTGATGGAACTGTGAATTATGCCCATTCACTACCGATTTTCTGCGTCTCGATCGCTCTTGAAATAAAAGGTGAAGTTGTAATGGGAATGGTGTATTCTGCAAAAAACGGAGAAAAATTCTTTGCAGAAAAAGGGAAAGGATCCTATCTTAACGATAAGAGAATAAAGGTTAGTGATGTTGAACTGCTCAAAGATAGTATGCTGGTTACCGGATTCCCCTATGATGCGAAAGAGAATTCAAACCACTGTATAGACCATTTTGTGAATTTCATAAAGCTTGGCTTGCCGATAAGAAGGCTTGGCTCAGCAGCACTTGACGCCTGTTACGTAGCCTGCGGCAGGTTTGAAGGATTCTGGGAAGTAAACCTCAACCCATGGGATATCGCTGCCGGCTACTTGATAATCCTTGAAGCAGGAGGGAAAGTGACAGATTTTATTGGCGGAAAGTTCAGCATATATAAGAAACCGGTTTTGGCAACTAATGGCAGAAGCTTACACGATGAAATGATTGAAGTGTTGAAGAAATCCTTATGAAATGAATGTGTGATGCTCTGAACGAATTAAGCGATATTAGCACGAAATAATTGCAGAGAATTTTAAGTCTAAATGGATTAATATAGTATATTAATCCATTTTTTTATTGAATTTAACTAAAGGAGATCACCATGATTGCCTTAATTATTTTTTTGGCTATTGTCGCAATAGTTGTCACACAGCTTAAAAAGAATGTAGCAAATGCTGCATCTGCAAAGCTTTTCGGTGTTGTTCGAAATATTGCCTATATCGGGATTTTTATAGCAGTAATATTTTCATGTATTGCGCAGGTTGGCGCAGGCGAGGCCGGAGTCCAGGTACTCTTCGGGAGCGTACAGGATGGCGTTCTAAAAAGCGGTCTGAATTTTGTTAACCCTCTGGTAAGCGTAGAGAAAATGGACGTCAGAACCCAGGCATACACAATGAGTTCTGTCAGGGATGAAGGGCAGCAACAGGGCGATGATGCTATTTCAACACTCTCCAGCGATGGATTAACGCTTACCCTTGACCTTACGGTTTGGTACCGGTTGAGTGAAGGGGATGCGCCCCAGGTTTACCGGACTATTGGAACTGATTATGTAGAAAAGATCGTAAGACCGGCTGTAAGGACTGCGATTAGGGACGTATCTGTTGGTTTTCCTGCAACTGATATATATTCCATAAAGCGCGAAGATTTTATCAACAATGTAACTAAGAATCTTGAAAATGCATTTAACGGAAGAGGAATAATACTTGAACGAGTACTTTTGCGTAATGTTGAGCTTCCAGAGAAGGTACGCGCCGCAATTGATGAAAAGATCGCCTCTGAGCAAAGAGCACAACAGATGGTATATGTCCTGCAGAAAGAAAAACAGGAGGCAGAGCGTAAGAGAGTAGAGGCACAGGGAATAAGTGATTATAACAGGATCGTATCGCAGAGTATTACAGACCAAGTACTTCAGCTTAAGGGAATAGAAGCAACTCTTGAACTTGCAAAAAGCTCAAATTCCAAGATGGTCATAATGAACGGAAAGAATATGCCGTTGATATTTGGCGCTGGCGGATTCTAAAATTGATATAACTAATTATTCGTGCCACGAATACAACGAACAAAAACAAATTTATATGAAGGGCGTTCCATTAAACGAAAAGCTTTATGACTACATTGTTGATACCTTTGTTGAAGAAGATGATATCCTGAAGCAAATTGTAATTGATAGTGATGCTAAGAAAATTCCCTTGATCCAGATTGCCCCCGATAACGGGAAGTTTCTCTATCTGCTAATTAAAATGATCAATGCAAAGCGGGTACTTGAGATCGGGGCGCTGGCAGGTTACAGCACTATCTGGATGGCAAGAGCTTTGCCGGATGAAGGAAAGGTTACAACTCTGGAAATCAGCGAGAAACATGCCGAGGAATCAAGAAGTAATTATAAAAAAGCAGGATTGGATAACAAAATAAAGCTTATGTTTGGAAGCGCGCTGGATTCACTGGATAAACTTCAGAACGAAAAATTTGATTTTGTCTTTATTGACGCCGATAAAGAAAACAGCTCGAATTATTTTGATAAGGTAATTGGCTTAATGAATAAAGGCGGCATAATCGCATGCGATAATACACTCAAATTCGGTAGGGTTGTTGAGGATAACCCGGATGAAGGGACAAAAGGTATCCTGAAATATAACAAGAAAGTTGCCGAAGACCCGAGAGTAGAATCGCTTCTGGTTTCAATCTCAGATGGACTGACTATCAGTTTAGTCAAATAGCAAATAAAATACGATATGAAAACAATAGGATTAATAGGCGGTACAAGCTGGCTTTCAACTGCAGATTATTACAGGCTGATAAATCAGAAGATTGGAGAGAAACTTGGTGGTCTGAATTCAGCCAGGATAATTCTGCATTCTGTGAATTTTGAGGAATTCAAAAAGAAAGTGGACGAGAATAATACTAAATGGCTGAGCGATGCATTCTGCGAAATTGCTCGAAAAATTGAAGCAGCAGGAGCTGGATGCCTTGCACTGTGCGCAAACACTCCTCACAAATATGCGCCGGATATTGAAAACTCTATCCGGATACCGTTAATTCATATTGCCGAAGCTGTTGCAGAGGAGATCTCAGGCAGGAACATTAGCAAAGTTGCGCTGCTTGGGACAAGGATAACCATGACGGAGGATTTCTTCAAGAAAAAGCTTTTGGAGCGAAGTATAGAAACAATTGTTCCGAGTGCCGGCGAAATAGATTTTATACACTGTACAATTTTTGATGAACTTGGCCTGAATGTTTTAAAGGAGTCAACCAGAATCAAATATGTTGAAATTATAAAAAGACTTCAGTCACAAGGAGCCGAAGCAGTAATACTCGGATGCTCAGAAATACCTCTTCTCATAAAACAAAACGATTCACCAATTCCCGTTTTTGATACAACGGAAGTGCATGCCGATGCAATTGTTAGGTTTGCGCTTGGCATTAATGAGTGAAACTGTAACAAATGAAATTAGGCCGCTTGTGATCTGTGTTTTTAAAAATGATAATAAATTCCTTGCTGCTTTAGGTACAGATACGGTAAAGAAAAATGAATTTTACCGTCCGCTGGGCGGAAGGATCGAATTCGGCGAGAGAAGTGAAGATGCACTCAGGCGAGAGATCATAGAAGAGATAGGCCAGGAGATTGAAAATGTGAAGTATCTCGGTACTTTGGAAAACATCTTTACATATAACGGCAAATCATGCCATGAACTGGTTTTGGTTTACAACGCAGAGTTTGTAAATGAAGAGCTGTACGAAATGACTGAAATTGATGTTGATGAAGAAAATATTTGGTATAAGGCTCATTGGATTTCTGTTGAGGATTGTAAATCCGGGAAAGTGAAAGTTTATCCAACAGGACTGCTTGAACTTTTATCATAGTATCAGTAATTTTAACTCTCCCAAGAAAATGAAAAGAACTCCATAACTGCCTGGCGATATATTTTGAATTCAAAGTCAGAAAATGAGAACTTTTTTTCTTTTCCAACAATTAGCTTAATGATTCAATTAATAACTAAGAAGAGTTCCCTTGATAAAAATAGCTCATATACTAAGCAATTGATATTTATATCACTTACGAACAAAAGGCAATAAAAACGGAATTGTTTAGCCAGCA
The DNA here is from genome assembly GCA_030835005.1 of Ignavibacteria bacterium. GTDB lineage: Bacteria > Bacteroidota > Ignavibacteria > Tepidaquicellales > OLB5 > OLB5. Next base: position 9,392 of record JAUQWT010000320.1, read on the forward strand.
ATTGTATGTTATATTTGTACTTAATTTTCCCCAAAAATGGCAAAAATAGCACAAATCAAAGCCCGAGAGATACTAGACTCCCGGGGCAATCCAACAATTGAGGT
>JAUQWT010000321.1 GCA_030835005.1 Ignavibacteria bacterium
GGAATTATCCACAGAAGAAGATTACACTATTGTTGAGTTAAATAAGAACGTACCGCAAAAGAGGATTGCAAAAATACGAACAGATCTGAAAATTGACGATCATCAACCGGTCTATGTTATTGGATATCCAAGCGGGTTGCCATTAAAGATCGCAGGCAATGCGGAAGTAATGATTAATGATAAAAAACACTCTTTCGTCACCAACCTGGATACATATAGTGGTAGCTCAGGGTCCCCGGTCTTTAATAGTTCTAATCACCAGGTTGAAGGGATCTTGGTTAGGGGACACAAAGATTATGAATACATTCTCTTAAACAAATGTAGTGTATCTGTAAAATGCCCTCAAACTATAGATGATTGCCGGGGTGAAGGAGTAACACGGACAACTGAGTTTAGTGAACTGGTTAGATAAATCTCAGTCCTGTATATTATGTTTTTTCTATTGCATTCTTAGAGTCTTGGAGTTTTTGAGTCGTCATTGCCTTTAATTCAAAGGATAAAAAGACGCTTCACGCGCCTCTGTTTGCTTCTTATTGATAATTGCTCATTGTCAATTGCTTAATGTTATGATCCCCAGTCCCTGTTATATCTGAAATCAATATTAATCGTACGGTTGCTGACTTTTGCTATTATCGGCGGTACACGCTTGAACTGATTAAACCTGATCTTATCCTTCACGGTTTTTATGAATGCCGGCTTAAATCCTATCTCAACAAGCCCGGCATCGGTGTATCGCTGATCGATCATGTAATACAATAATTCATCTGCTTCGCGGTAAGTGAATCCAAGCTCGCCCTCATCGGTTTGCCCGCTCCAAAGATCTGCCGAAGGTTTCTTCTTAATGATCTGTTTCGGGCATTTCAATAACTCAGCAAGCTGCCAAACCTGTGTTTTGTAAAGGTCCCCCAGTGGATTTAGCGCGCTGGCTGAATCACCATAAAGCGTAGTGTATCCCAAGAGTATCTCAGTCTTGTTTCCGGTGCCAAGCACAAGCCCTTTAAATTCATTTGACTGGTCATAGAGGCATATCATTCTCATCCTAGCCATAATATTCCCGAAGCGTACTTTGTCTTTCAGAATGTCAGGGTCATTTTTAGCGAGCGCATCAACAGCGCCCGTCAGATTGATAAGCATGCTTTTTATCTTCAGGTCTTTGACTACAACCAGTGCATCACTGATGCTATCAGCGCTGGAAGTTTTGTACGGCATAAGAATGCCGAGCACATTCTTTGGGCCAAGAGCCTTTACTGCAATATATGCCGCCACGGTGGAATCGATCCCGCCGCTTAAGCCAATAACAATACGCTTGATACCGAAGCGTCCGGTTTCATGCTTAATAAAGTCAACCAGGACTTTTACTAAGTCCTGGTTAACCGGTATTTCAAATGGATTTTGTCTTTTCGAAGAGTTCTTTAAAGCGGCTCCAGACTTGATTTTTTTCAATTCACTTTCCTGCTATTGCCGTTTTATTTGTTAAGGATTTATTTTTTCGAAACCTGGTAAACTATCTTTCTTATTGTATCAAACTGAAGATAAGGGAACATCTCCTGTATCTTATCGATCGCTTCACCTGCGCTCATCTCTCTTCTCATATCTTTATACATCTGGCGGATCTTATAATCGCGTATCGCTTTTTCATCCAATAATTTGTATTTCTTTAAATTATTGTATGTTTCATCGTCAATCAGCTCGCTTAACGGATTATCGGTCTTTGACTTAACTGTCGGCTTCATTTATGCCCTCCCGTCCTCTCGGACTATTAGTTTATTATTATTATGGCTTATGCTTAAATACGGTAGCTGTTTATATAAATGGGCTCCTGGTATTATTATTGTTACAAATATAATTAAAAAGCAAGTTAAAAATCAAGTAATCCAATAATTTAGCTCCATTCATTTATACTTAACTTTAAGTTAATTAGTACTTAGTGCAAAAAATTATCTCTATTTATTTTAACCCCTTCTCATTGGAAATCGTTTCAAAATGGATCTCAAGCAAAGTTCAACTCTCAAATTATCGATAAAATGAATGAGCCATCAGGTTTTCAACTAAGCTGATTATTGCCTTTTCGACTGAAATTCTCGCAAAAATGTTATTCATGTTTTCCATAAACCCAATCGGACTTGCAAAAACCTATAATTATGCCTATTTTTAATGAATTTATGGATAATTATGGATAGGTTTTTTAAGATATTTTATTACACCGCTTTTACGGTATTTGTACTAAGTTGTATTTTGGTCATATTTTCGCTTATTGTGTTAATTTTGGGTTTCATTTATTGGTCAGCCGCTGAAATCGTGCTTTACTTCTTGCGCTCAATAGGTTAGGCCGCTTGTTAAATCAAAATTTTGAGAAATGAAAAAACTTTCTATTTTAACTATTTTAGTTATAATTTCGGCCCTAACTACATTTGTAGATGGCTGCCGCCAGGAAGGTCCGATCACAAATCCAATCGATACAGCTACTACTACCAGGATATTTTCCAAAAGTTATGGTTCAAATCTCTCTGATCTTGTTACCGGAGTTCGTCAGTCTGGTGACGGCGGAATTGTGATGTGCGGCTATACAATCTCTACTGCTTTTGGGGATAATGATATTTTCATAATGAAGCTTGATGCTTCAGGTGTGCTTATTTGGTCTTTCCTCCTGGGTGGTGCCGGTAATGATCAGGCTACTTACCTTGAAAAAACCAGTGACGGTGGTTTTGTCCTGTGCGGCCATTCGAATTCATTCAGCACAACATTTGACCCGCTTGTGATCAAAATTGATGCGGGCGGAAATGTAATGTGGACACAGTATTACGGGTGGCTTAATAACGATTACGCTAATTGTGTAATCGAAACTTCTGATGGCGGTTTCATACTGACCGGTTACACTGATTCTTTTGGTGCAGGCAGTTACGATATCTACTCTTTAAAGCTTGACGGGGAAGGAGATGTTTTATGGGCAGGTTGTTACGGTGGCACTGAAAATGATGTCGGAAATGCTATTCGTGAAACTCCGGATGGCGGTTATATAATAGGCGGGTATACTTATTCTTTCGGAATGCTTGGCGATGGATACATATTGAAATTATATGGAGATGGTGTTCTGAACTGGAGCAAGACATATGGCGGAGCAGGGTTAGATAATATCAAAGATATACAGCGTTCCACTAACGGTTATATTGCCTGCGGTAATACTTCTTCATTCGGTTTGGTTGATGAAGATGCATATATATTTAACATCGATAATCAGGATGGATTTGTGTACTGGACGCGTACATTTGATGGCAATGCAGGAGGGAACTCCGGTTTTACCAAAGTGTTTCAAACTTCTGATGGAGGCTATATTATGGGGGGTTCGATGCAGAACCTTGTTCAGAACCAGTTTGACATGGTTTTGGTTAAACTGTATGGAGACGGCGAATTCAATTTCTTAAAATCATTTGGCGGTCCTGTTGATGATGCAGCATCTTCACTGTGGATAAAAAATGACGGCGGCTTTTTGCTTGCAGGAACAAGTGCATCTTTTGGCGCAGGAAGCAATGATATTTATCTCCAAAGCCTTTCAGGTAACGGGACCGGATGTGCAGCCGATAGTCCGTTTGTTCCCATTGCGGGCAGCCCGCTGACAGAAGTAGGCATTCCGGTTACGGTAATATCTGAAATTGACCCGATGGATGCAATCCCTGTAACTATAAGTACTGCTGCATTTAATGTGACGACTAACAGCCAATGTGTAATAACGCCATAACCAAACTATGAAGGTACCCACTTATCATAAATTCGGCTTAAGTAAAGCACAGATAAAACAGATCGAAACCAAAGACAAAAAGATATCTGATGTCCTTACGCATCATTTGACAATTATCATTGGTATTATTCTTGGTTTGATAGTATATGTTATATATTATAATGAAGTAAAACCGGCAACATTTATACAAATAGTAATGCAGGTATTTCTTTTTGGAAGTATGGGAGTCTTGTGCGTAGGAATTCCGGCAGTCTTGTTTAAACTTGCTGAAATGTTTTATTTCAAACATGTAAAGCAGAGGGATTCTGAATATAAAACTATCACTAAATTCAACGAAGAAAGAGATGAATTCGATTTCTGGAAGATGAGGAGTGATTACAGTTTCTGGAACATCCTAGACGGGCTCAGCTTTGAAAAAGAACTTATGAGTCTTCATATGTATTTGGGATACGAAGATAAAGAAGAGTTTTGCAGCGAAGAATATCCTGATGACAGGATAATGCAAAAAGATGAGAGGCTGTACTATTTCGTTTTTCATACAAAAATGATGGAACTGCATGATGTTTCTCACCTGGATGAAATGATAAAGAGAATGACTTACAAAAATTGTGAGCTTCTATATATTTTTTCAAAAAAGGGATTTCATAAAAAATACATCGAATATACCGGAGGTAAGCCTGCCGAATTATTTGATATAAACAGGATAGTCAAAGTTGTCAGAACAGTTAAGTAAAGCAGCAGAGGCCAGGCAAAAAAAGAAATACAAGAACACTAAGATACTTGCAACAATTGGCCCTGCATCCGATTCCAAAGAAAAGATCATAGAGCTTATTAATGCAGGAATTGACGGCGTCAGGTTCAATTTCTCGCATGGAGGCCACGACTATTATGACCAGGTTTTCAAGAACGTTAATGATGCTTGTGTTGCCACAAGCGAGCCGATTGCAATACTTGCAGATCTCCAGGGGCCCAAGATAAGAGTTGGGGAATTGCTCTTGCCTGAATATGAGCTTAGAGAACACGATCAACTGGAAATAACAATGGAAGAAACCGTTGGCACAAATGAAAGGTTTTCGTGTTCGTATAAGGGCTTGGTGAATGACGCAAAAATAGGTGATAATATCTATATTGATGACGGCTTAATTAAGCTGCTTGTTATATCGGTTGATGAAAAATCGGTTCATTGCGTAGTTCTTGAGGGAGGAACTTTAAAGCCGCGCAAAGGGATCAATCTGCCCGGAATGGAGCTGAGCCTTCCCTCGCTTTCAGTAAAAGATTATGAAGACCTGGATTTTGCTTTAACTCACAGGGTTGATTTTATTGCGCTCTCATTTGTAAGAAATGCAAGCGATATTACCGAGCTCAGGAATTATCTGCTAGCTAAGGGTTATGTCAAAAACATCATAGCAAAGATAGAGAAACCTGAGGCAGTTAAGAATTTTGACGAGATACTGGAAGTCTCTGACGGAATAATGATCGCCAGGGGGGACCTGGGTGTAGAGTTGCCGCCGCAGGAAGTTCCGGTAATTCAGAAGAGCATAATACGCAAGTGCAACAAGCACGGTAAAATGGTTATTACTGCAACCCAGATGCTCGAATCTATGATACATAATGCAGTGCCAACAAGAGCAGAAACAAGCGATGTGGCAAATGCTGTTTGGGATGGTTCAGATGTTGTAATGCTTAGCGGAGAGACATCTGTTGGGCAGTACCCGGTAGAAACAGTACAAATGATGCAAAGCATTCTCGTTGAAACTGAAGAGCATATGTATCTTGTTAAAGTTGACAGGTTTGAAAAACCTATGACAATTGAGGAAACTGTTTTTGATTCAGTTGGCAAAGCACTCACAGATATGGCAGTAAAACTTAATGCAGAAGCAGTGGTCTCTTTTACCAGGCGGGGAAGAATGGCCAAGGCAATGTCTAAATTCAGGCCTTCAACAAAGATAGTGGCAATGAGCGACAGCTTTGAAGTTATGAACGTACTAAGGCTTATTTGGGGAATTATTCCCGTCTATTTTGAAGACTTGCCAGAAGAACTTACTGCAATAAAGGCCGCAACAAAGATATTGAAAGATAAGAACATCGTTGGTGACGGTGCTGCGATAATATTGACCTCAGGCGCACCGATTGATGAAAAAGGAAAAGATATCTGGATCCGCTTTGCAAAGGCGTAAACATGAATACCGGGGTTTAGTAAAGCAAAGATTATCAGATTCTTAAGAATTCAAAAACTTGGAAAGTAACCCTTTCAGGTGAATACAATACAAATCCATTTTAGTTAGCTTTGCTTAGATACTTATTGAATTCTATCCTTATAAAATTATGAAATGAAAAGCATGGTTACCGGAAAAAACAAATATATTCTGGGAATAACAGCAGCAGTTTTTATGTTTGCAGCTATTGGTTTCATTTCTTTAAGAATAATGAATAATGATATTGAAGCAGGCAATGAATCAGCGCGCTCTTACGAGATTATTAATACTGCAAACAATATCCAGACCCGATTAAAAGATCTTGGACTGATGAGGCGCGGATTAATGCTGACGGGAGATAACTCGATGCTTGACCAGTATCCAGCAACGGATGGTGATATAAAACTTTCTTTGGCCAGACTTATTGAACTGACCTCTTATGACCCTGATTATGTTAAAGAAGTCAGGAATGCTTCACGGATGACCTTTCAAAGACTTGAGAACCTGAGGAATTCTTTATACTTATTCAGAGTGTTGAATTCGTATGATCAATTCCAGTATACTTACACAGTGATAAGCAAGCCTCTTGTAAAACTCAATAATTCGATTTATGAAGATATAAAAGCACGTGAAGAAAAAAACGTTCGGATGAATTCGGAAGTGCAAAATGAGTCAATGCTGCTGATCAAATATTTGCTGATTGTTGGAAATTTGACAGCCCTTATGCTTCTTGTTTACTCAATATTAAGACTCAGAAAGTATAACAAACTTATACTGAATGAAATTGAGTTAAGGAAAGTCAAGGAGTCTGAGCTGATTGACATACAGCTTGAAATTGAAAAACTTTCGAATCTATCACCTGTTGGTATATTTCATTTGGATTCGAATCTGAATCTTGTTTACGCAAACAGTACTATGTCGTTGATGACAGGATACGGAGCAGAAGAACTGCTGAGTTTTAACATCTGTTCAATGATAACAGATGAAGATAAACAAAGATTCCTGATAGAATGGAACAGCCCGCTGAAGGATAATAGGAATTTCAAAGGAGAGTTCAGGCTTTTGCAGAAAAGCGGCAAGGTTATATACGTAATTTGTGAATTTGCCCGTCAGCAAAGCAGTTCCGGGAAAATAACAAAATATATTTGCTCACTAACAGATATAACTAAACTCCACGAATACCAGGAAGAGCTTGTTAAGTACAACAGTCTTTTTGAAGGCATTACCGAAGGTATTTCCGATCCGATAATGGTCAAAGATTCCAATGGTGCATATGAATATGTTAACACAGCCGCTGCTGATTTCATCGGTATGGAAAGAGAAGATATAATTGGAAAAACTGACTCAGTTCTTCATGCACCTGAAATCGCAGCAGAAATTTCAGAAAAGGAAAAAAGCGTGTTGAATTACGGCAAGAGCATAAATTATGAGCTGAGCGCAGTTCATCCCGATGGCACTCTGAAGACATTTCTTACTACTAAAGGTGTTTTGCGCAACTCTAAGAATAAGGCTGTGGGTCTGTTCAGTATTGCAAGAGATGTAACCCAGCTGAAAAAGAAAGAAGAAGAGATATCAAAATCTCTGAAGGAAAAAGAAACTCTTCTTAAGGAAATTCATCACAGGGTCAAAAACAATCTTCAAATCGTTGTGAGCTTATTAAGACTGCAATCCGGTTACGTTAAAGATCAGGAATCGAAGAAATATTTTCTGGATAGCCAGAACAGGATACGCTCAATGGCAGTTGTTCACGAGAAGCTGTATAGCTCCAAGAATCTTGCCGATATAGACCTTAAGTTGTACCTTGAACAGCTTGTGAGCGATTTGGTAAGCTCTCTCAGTATAGATACTTCAAAGATTAAGATCACGGCAGAAATTGAATCTTTGAGTATAGATCTTGATCATGCAATACCTGTTGGGTTAATAGTTAACGAAATTCTCACAAATTCATTCAAGTATGCATTCCCCAACAGCGGCGGAGGTGAGATCTATATCAAAGCAGCCTGGGGTGAAGGTGGGGTAAATCTTACATTAAGTGATAACGGTATTGGTTTGCCGGCAAATAAGAATATTAAAGATTTTGATTCCCTCGGGCTTCAGTTGGTCCAGACTCTTACGGAAGGCCAGCTTTCAGGAAAACTTATACTGAGGAATGACTGCAAAGGAACAAATTTTGATATTTCATTTCCGTATAATACAGTGGCAGTATAGTTGTTTGTAATGTCATATAAATTACTACATTAGTTTAGTTTATAAAGCTACATATAAAATTTATTGGTTATATTATATTTGTATGTGAGACTGAGAAACCAAAACAACTTTGATAATTTTAAAACAAATATGATTATTCCCTTCTAAATATTTACTTCTTTTTTTTCCTCCATAAATACCTCCTGTAATCCCCTCTGACATCAATCAAAGAGGGGATTCCTTCTTTTTAGAAGTTCCTTTTTACCAGATAAGCAATTAACTCATCTGAAAATGACTTTTCATTACACAAATTTGAAATCACTCATGTGATCAATCAAAGCGGAACTGTAGAAAGTATGATTGGCTAATTGTTTTCGTGTTTAATTATTCATTCTATATACATAACTTTACGAACTTTGAGACTATCCAAGTACATATTCCTGGTTCTGCTTCTGTCACCTGTATTACTGGCTGATTCACCCATAGACGGCCAAACTGTAACGTTTACGAAATTCATAGATGAAATGGCAGCTTGCTCAAGATATACGACTTTTGAGAATGTCAAGATCAGATACAAGATGCCGGAAGACAAGGAGGGAATGGATAAACGGTTTGGCGGCGGATCTTCGGAGCTTTTTATCTCCGCAAACATTAGACTGTTGAATTGCGAGTTTGATGCTGACTACTGGCTTGTACTTCGTAATATTACATTCATGGATTATTTTGCTATTACAAACTCAAGCCCCATAAAAGCTATATTTAAGGAATGTACGTTCAAAAAAACACTCAGGATATTTACCAACAGTATTGATTTCATTGATCTGGATAGCTGTAATCTAGAGCACGGATTCAAGTTCTTTAGAAATACTGTAAAGGACAGACTCACTTTAAAGAATTGCAGTGTATCTGTTAACCCGTCTTTATTTGGTGATACAGACGCGCTGGATATGGAAGCCCGGTTGTTCCGTCTTTCGAATAAGCAAGACGGTTTTGATCTTGTTATACAGGATTCAAAATTTGTTTTGCCTGAGAATTTGAAAAATGACCCGCAGTTTTTTGTGGTGCTTACTGAATCTGATTTCAAAAATCTTTCTTTCACAGGAAATACAGTTAATGCAACGATTGACCTTTCGGAATCAACCGTTTCTAATGCTTTTGTCACCAATGAATGCAAGTTTAACGGGAATATAGTAATGGATGCATTCAACATTAATCCAATCAACACCAGGGTACAATGGTCAACCGTTGAAAATAACAGGATAGCGATTTTTGATCATAAGAATAAGCTAACCTATAACGGGAGAAATATAGACAGCATTGGCAGCGAAGTTCAGTTTGCAAATTTGATTAGTTGCTACGCAAATTTTTATAACGCATTCAAATCTCAGGGTAACCGTATCGCCGCCAATTCATGTTACGTAGAATGGAAAAACATTGAAACTTCATATTTGAACAAACAGTATTCCAGCGGCAGGGATAAGGGTGTTTTCTTTAATTACCTAATGAATGTTTTCTTAAGAACTTTCTGTGATTACGGTACAAATCCGCTTAAAGCTATTCAAATAGCTTTTTATGTACTCTTGTTTTTTGCCGGTATCTATTTCTTCTTCCCATATTCAATACTATCCTTTCATAAGCGAACGATGTTTGATCAGCTCAAAATATACGGGTATTATTTGTCATCCCCAAAAACATTGTTAGAAATTGAAGACTCAATTATTGCCAAAGATATCAAGACACCCACTTATAATGAATACATGAGCTTCGTAACTGAATCCAAAGGGAAAGTGCCGTGGTATTTCAATATCTTCGGCAAACCGCTTTATTTCCTTGAGCTGATCAGAAGCAAGCCGACAAAACTTTTCTATAAGCTTATTGATATCTTCCCCGATGAATGGGAAAACATGAGCAGTACTAAAAAGATCATGGCAACCATTTTATACGGCGCAGTGTTCCTGTTCACCGTTATCTGGTTTTTATTAATTCACATACTGGACTCAATTGCTTTGAGTCTGAATGTTTTTTCGACACTCGGATTCGGCCAAATACCAATTAAAGGAATTCCGAGATACTTAACTATTCTTGAAGGATTCATCGGATGGTTCTTGTTAAGTATATTCAGTGTATCATTAATCAGTCAGGTAATACAATAATAAAATCCTGAACGAAGTGAAGAATCCAAACAGTTGTAGATGAAAGCACCCGATCCATTTACAACGAATCTGATCAGTGAGATCAAAATGATATTCGGGATTCAAATTATTTAGCCAATTATTATTTCCTGACTTCGTTTGTCTTAACTGTTATTGTCTTCTTTGGAGGTTTATATGTACTAAAAGTAACGGGAGTATACAGAGAAAAAACTGACAGGAAGTATCTTGTTGTATTTATTGGACTAATTTTTTTGATAAACTGGATAATCAAATTCTTTTTGAAGATGAACGAAAAATATAACTGTAAATTCACCTGAATAGTATGATAAACTGGAAATTCATCTTTACAGCTACTTTAACATTCATTCTATACACAATGTTATGGTTTTTCTGGCATAACAACATTTTCCATGGATTGTATTATTCCACCAGCGCGGTTTACACAATGCAGCTTCAAAATGTATGGGCGATGAATTTCGCAAATGCTCTTTTTGTTTATGGATTTGTATATTTCTATTTCCGTTCAGTCAAGCCTGGAACCA
>JAUQWT010000322.1 GCA_030835005.1 Ignavibacteria bacterium
TAAACAACCGGTTATTTAATCAACATCATTTTTTTGTCAATTCTATTTTTGTTTAAGCTCAGGCTGTAGAAGTACACTCCGCTTGAGAGATTCCCTCCATTGAAGCTGTACGAGTATGATCCTGCTTTAAGTTCTTCTGAAACGAGAGTCCTTAATTCCTTGCCCGTTACATCAAATACTTTCAATAATACATAACCGGTCTGGTTTATATCAAAATCTATTTTTGTACCGGGATTAAACGGATTAGGATAGTTCTGCTTAAGATTGAAACCCTCAGGTACTTCTGTTCCGTTATAGTTCAGTCCTATTATCCCTGTGCTCTCATCTATTGATATCTTTCTGTTTGGTGAAATGCCGGTGAAAGTTTGCGTTGTATTTGACGGCCATTCAACTCTAATTGTATCAATAATAACAGCACTGCCAAGCCCAAAATGCAGATCCAGATTCTCTCCGCAATAACCAGATTGTCCTTCAACTGCACGTGATAGCCAGACCGGATTCCCATTGATTAATGCCCGAATCATGACCTTTGCGCCAATACCTGATTTGTTTGAGGGGTTACCAATTAGTTTTATTTCAAGCCAGCTATTTGCGCTGCCGTTGTTTAAGAAAGCTGCATTATTTTCATTCTCGGCGTAAGTTTTTGCAACAAATACATCCAGGTCGCCGTCAGTATCCCAGTCTCCCCACGCAAATCCGTATGAATAACCCCCATCATTCACAATATCACCGCTTGAGATCTTCTCAAATGATGCCGTTCCGGTTTCCATAAGCCGGTTTTTGTAAAGTTTGTTGTTAAGCGGTGCATTTGGAGTGGTATATGCCTGCGTTACAAACATATCCAGATCTCCGTCATTATCATAATCTCCCCATCCGGATACGGCATGTTTTCCAACTTCATTAACCATAGTGTCATTCAGAATTTTAGTAAAAGCAAAATTGCCGTCATTCCTGAATAAAGCGTTTTTAGCATTCCAGTTAGTTAAGAAAACGTCAAAATCCCCGTCATTGTCATAATCTCCCCAGCTTGAGCTCCAAGTCTCACCGGCGTTAGTAACGGGCGGGATCCCCGTGACCTTAGTGAAATATCCTGCACCATTGTTTTTATACATTAGTTCGTTTTGTGCGCCTTCAGTTGTTACAAAAATATCCAGATCACGGTCTCCGTCTATATCTACGAAATTTACACAACGGGAGGGCTTATTTACATCAAGATAGATCGCGCCGGAATCAACCCTTGAAAAATTTCCACTGCCCATATTTTTATAAAGCCTGTTTCGGAATGTGGAGATACCGTCACTGTTAGTGACAAAAATATCTACTAGGCCGTCATTATCATAATCACCCCACGAACATGTCTCTGAAAACCCTCTGTCTGTTACAAACGGGCTTGTTGAAACAAAAGTGAACAAACCGCCGCCATCATTTTTATAAAGTATGTTTGTTGAATCATACCAGGTGATCGCTGCAAGATCTGCATTTCCGTCATTATCAAAATCAGCCCAGCTGCTGCCATCAAAGGGCAAGCTGTCATTAACCGGTCCGACGCCAAAAATGCGTGTGTAAGTGCCGCCGGTGTTGTTATATAAGAAATTCCGCTGGCCATAGCGTTTGCCGTTAGTTACATAAAGATCAAGATCGCCGTCATTATCGTAGTCAATAAAATTAACAGATCTCGAAGCTCCGCCGTCATTAACAAAAGCACCTGTAGTTACTTTTGTAAATGTCTGAGAAAACACTAAATCATTTGAAGAAAGGAAAATTGAAACCAATAGAAGGACTAATAATACCAGAGAGTTGTTTTTCATTAATTTTTTTAATTTTTTTGATATCAAATATATCCATAATCGACCTCATACTCAAAAGCAGTTTTGTCAAATATATTGGGTTCCCAAATACTTTGATAATCGTAATTTAATTAGTTATTTTAAAATTATTGAAGTTTCTCATAATATAACATTTGATTCCCATGAAGCAAAATAGCGATCTGTTTGACCTTATCAAGTCAATGGACAAAAACGAGAAGAGATATTTCAAGCTTAGTTCAGAACTTCAGACAGGAAACAAAAATTATATCGAACTATTTGATGCAGTTGATAACCAGCAGGTGTACGATGAGATAGCGATCAAGAAAAGATATAAAAACAGAAAATTCGTTAAACAGTTTGCCTACACTAAAAACTATTTGTACTGGTTAGTAATCAGCAGCCTTGCAAATTACAGGAGGAATTCTTCGGTTGATCATAAATTGCACATTATGATCATGCAGTGCAAGATATTGTTTTCAAAAGCACTATACAGTCAATACTTCAGGGCTATAAGAAGAACTAAAAAGCTTGCATTAAAGTACGAACGATACGGTTATTACCTGCAGGTGCTGGATATGGAAAAAGTTATAATCAAAAAGCAGGATATACAAACGGTCAAATCGGCTCAGATCTATGAAGAGGCTGTTAATGCGCTGGAAAGCTTCAGGAATATTTTTGAATACGCGATCATATCTAGCAGGCTTCTAAGCACTTTCAGAACAAGCGGTAACAGAAGATCCCGAAGGCAGGATGAATTCATTAATAGTATATTGGATCACCCACTAATCAAAGATGTTAATGAGACAAAAAGCAAAAGAGCAAAAGAAGCATTTTACAGGATAAGAGAGATTGCACTGGGTCTCAAAGGTGATCACAGTAAAGCAATAATAGAGATGGAACAAAGGCTAAAAACAATTAAGGACTTTCCTGAACCATTTGCAGATTTTATAATTGACTATAAAGCTGATGCCTTGAACTCACTTTTTGAAGCGTGCATGAAGCAGAACAACCTCTCAGATGCGGATAAGTATCTCAAAATTATGAATGAACACTCATCGGCAGATAAGGCCGCCGAAGCAGATTACCACGTAACAAACGTGTATGCAAAATTCAGAATATTTATCAAAAAAGGAGAAGTAAGCAAAGCAGGAAGATTAATAGGAGAACTGGAGCATTTGTTAAGATTATATGAAGATAAATTATTGATTGACACAGAGCTTTCTATACTTTTTGATTTTGTGAAATGCCGCCTGCTTGAGAAAAAATATCCTGCAGCATTAAAGGCGGCCAACAAACTCTTGATGCACCCGTTATTATATGTTAGGGCTGATTATGAGAGTTATCTGAGGGTAATAATTCTAATTATTCATTTTGAAATGAAGAACTATTCACTTTTAAAATACCTGCTTGTATCAACGTATCGTTATTTGTACAAAAGAGAGAAACTTTATAAGCTGGAATCATACATTCTTGAATTTATACGCAAACTGCCCGAAGTAAAAACCGGTGATGACCTGAATTTTATGTTTACGCAGTTCTGGAAACGGCTTAACGAACTTAAAGCTGATAAATACGAAAAGAATGCATTCGAGTATTTCGATTTCCCTGCATGGGTAGATGGAAAACTCAAAGAGATGGCCTGAGAATTATTGCAAGACCTCCGCCCTTTGCAAGGCGGAATGTTTTTATTTCACCTTTGTTTGCGGAAGAGTTAATGATCTTCACTCCCTCAGGTTTTGTGTTCGCATCTGCAGCATCCTGATAAATACCCGCTGAGTATTTGCTATACTCAAGAAAGCCGAAATTGATCTCTATTTCTCTTTCATTCCAGTTTGTCATTGCGCCAATGTACCAATTGTTATCTTTTTTGCGTGCAATTACTATGTATTCCCCAATTTCTCCATCAAGAACTATTGTGGAATCCCAAGTGACGGGTATCTGTCTAATCAGTTCAAACTCCGGAAGCTTTTCTAAAAGCTTGGGTGATTCACAAAGTGTCTGTAGACCGCTTTCGTAAACAACGAACATAGCAAGCTGATGGGTACGTGTGCCCTTTGTCATTGGGTTTTTCCACCTGCCAATGAAAGCTTCATTTGTTGAAACTAGCATTGAGCCAGGTGTAAAATCCATTGGCCCAATAACCATTCTTGTATAAGGGATTGTTACATCATGAATTGGAGTTGAGAGCCCGCTTTCGTTTCTGGAGTATTCATTCCCAAGTACACCTTCCCGTGTTAAGACATTCGGATATGTTCTGTTAATTCCATCCGGCTTGTAAGCACCGTGAAAATTGATCATCAGCTTCCTTTCTGCACAGGCTTTAATTAACCGGTTGTAAAAATCCACCATTTGCTGATCATCGCGATCCATGAAATCGACTTTGATCCCTTTGATACCGATTTGGCTGTAATAATCAAGCGCTTTGTCCATTTGTTTATCCAATTCGTACCAAAGTACCCACACAAAAATTCCCACATTCCTGGAGTTTGCATACTCAGCAACCAAACGCAGATCACACTCAGGAAGAGGATTTGTCAGGTCATGTATAACGTTTTCCGCAAAAACGTCCCATCCGTACCAGCCGGCATCTATAGTATAGTATTGAATATTATTTGCAGCTGCAAAATCCACACAGCTTTTTATGAAGTCAGTTGATATGATATTGAAAGGGGCATTCTGTTCATAACCTCTGTCTTCAGCCCACCAGCTCCACAATGACTTTCCCGGCTTCACCCAAATAGATGCGTCGGGAATCGCAAGTGGC
>JAUQWT010000040.1 GCA_030835005.1 Ignavibacteria bacterium
GCCTGTAACACAGACAGAATCTGCGGGTCAGATGATAACTTTGGTAACACCAAAGGAAAACGCAGACTTTCAGAAGAAATTGTATGAATTGCCCTGGATGAAAAATGCGCAGGTTACCTCAAATGAAAATGAAAATAACGGAGAAGCACAGGTATTGTACAGAATTGTTCTGCCCGATGCAACTAAAGAACAGGTTAAAGACTATGCCAGAGAGATCGAAAGCCTGGGAAATATCAATTTGATAAGGATAACACCAATTGATTATGACGTAAAGCGCCCGCTTTATTCCGCTGCGCTTCATGATTTCTTCAAGGTAGATATTGATGCGACCGGAATGAGCGATGAAGAGCTTCAGGCAGAGGTAGAGAGGAAAATGAGGGAACAGGGAGTTGATATGAAGATACAGTTTAAAACGGGACCTGAAGGCAGAAGGGTTGTTACAGTAGAAAATATCGGCAATGAACTGCAAAAGGAACCGAAGTCATACGAACTGAACATAGAAGATAAGAACGGGCAGGAGAAGATAAGGCTGATGGAGAAAAAAATTAAACCTGAAAAGTTCAAAGACAAATCTGACGAAGAAATAAGAAAAATGGTCAAAGAAGAGCATCCGGAACTGAAGGATAAGGATATAATGATAGAAAGAAATGGCGACAAAGTCCAGGTAAAGATAAACGTAGAGAAAAATGTTAAAGAGTAATTGAAATAAACAGCGATAAAAATGCCCGTCAAATTAAATTGACGGGCTTTTTAGTTTATATCAAACTATCTTAATTTCCGCCGCGGAATTCCTTATCTATTACGTCAAACTCACCGGGATATGTTATCGGGCCCAGAATTGTTTCAACTGTCGGCTTAACTTTAAGAGTTATCCTTGATGATGAACCGTTCTTTCCGCCGAGAGCCAGAGCGAGGTTAACTACATTATTATATCCTGCATCCTTAAAGAACTTCAGCAGGTCAAACGACATGCCTATCGGGATATTTGTTGACTGCCCTACTCCGGGTACCGATACATCCCTAACATTCCCGTTGATGGTTTCATTTTGATCAATGAAAAGCCTCCATGCGAGGTTCTTGATGACAGCGGCGGTGTTCTTAGTGCCGCCGGTTCCGTCATTGGGATTCTTAGCCAGGACGTTGAGCGTGAATTCAACAGGAAGCTTGCCCTGCGTAAAATTTGCAAGCAGGTTCGCAGCGTCAAGCACTCCGATATTACTGAGCGATGTAATATTGGATAGCGGGACCCCCGCAAGCTGCATGCCTGTGACCTTATCCAGCTTGAACTGCAGGCGCTGAATATTCGTAATGGCGTCCATTACTCCGCTGCAGCCTAAGTTCAGGAACATAGTGCTGAATAAGACCGAAAACAGGAATATTCGATATATTTTCCTCATTTTATTAAATATTTAAGTTTGGGTTACCTCAATATTTGTACTTTTTTTTAGAACCCGAAAAGTATTCCGAGCTGAAGCTGAATAGTTGCAATGGACCTATCTTTACCAATGGGATGCTTGCTATCAGAAGCGCTATAGTTTGGATCGGCGGCATCATTCAGATACAGATATGCATCTTTTCTATCATTTGAATTTGATACACCTTCATATGATTTGCCGAAAAGATTGATAAGATTATACCTTAAGCTCAGATCCAAAGTTAAAGATTTTCCGAATGCAATTTCGGAACCTATTGCAAAACCAAGTCCTGTCCTTGAAGAAGACGCAATGCTTCTTTCACCATTGGTCACTTCAGGAGTATTGTTGAAATTGAAGTTTCCGCTAATTGTGGAAAACAGAAGGTCAATTCCGGCATAGGGCTTTACGGGACTGAACGGAATTCCAAAACCAAACTCCGTACCAAGTGTGAACATAACAAGCTTGTTTGATATATCACCAGTACTGTTCGGGTAATTCGGGTCAGCATTTCCGTCATTACTTAGAGATGCATAAACTACCGATAATCTTCCATTAAGGGGACCGAACTGTATTTTACCCATTGCGCCGAAATTGATCCCTGAGCGCATCCCGTATTTAGTGCCCATGTAGAAATCTTTCACATCACCCGTGTAATCAGATGTAGGTGAAGTAAGCCCGAGCATCGGTCCGACCTTCAGTGAAATCTGAGCATTGGTTATTACAGCCAAAGCAAACAGCATAAATACTGCAAATGATATTCTTTTCATAATAATCCGTGTTTACTTATGCAAAAATACAGAACTAAAACCTGAACAAAAATCCCAAATTGATCTGCAATGTCGATATAGACCTGCTGTTACTTATCGGATGATCATTTGGGTCAACCGAATAATTGGGGTCCTGTTCATCATTCAAATTTACATATGAATCTTCTCTCTTATCAGAAGGCAGTTCCTCGAATTTTTTTCCGATAAGATTGACAAGGTTGTATCTAACACTCAGATCAACAGCATATTTCTTTCCGATATTGAACTCTGCTCCCGCACCAAGACCGATACCCAGCCTGGATGTACTATTCATAGTATAAGTACCTGTTTCCACTCTTGAAACTCCCTGGAATCTTGTTTCCCCGCTAAGTGATGAAAATATGAGGTCTGCTCCCGCATATGGAGTGACCGGGCTTCCCGGCAGGCTGAATTTGAATTCAGGTCCGACAGTTATCATCAGTATATTATGTTTCACTTCAACAAAACTCTGAGGCTTGTCGGTTTCTGAGTTGCCTGAATTGCTGAGCGATGAATAATTTATGGCTGCCCTTATGTTAAGTACGGGAAGCTTTGCTTTGAAGAGGACTCCGAAATTAACTCCGCTGCCGAGCCCGTATTTTGCACCGTTATAATAATCAACGGTTGTTCCGGAATAATCACCTGATGGAATAGTTACTCCAACAGTTGGTCCGATTGAAAAACTGACCTGCGAATATGCAGCGCCT
>JAUQWT010000323.1 GCA_030835005.1 Ignavibacteria bacterium
CAGCAGCCAGATAATAAGGAAAGAAATTACCCCAAGCTTTAAGAAAGGTAACTTTTACGAAGGCATACTCGCTGGCGTGGACGCTATCATGAAAGCCACCAAAGGGGAGTACACAGCAGATAAGAAAGATGATGATGGAATTGACGGAAGTTCAATTTGCTGCATTCCATTACCGGCGCTCATATTTTTCTTTATATTTTTCTTCATTTTCTTCGTCCCGATCATAAGAAGAATATTCGGAGGCGGGAAATCAAAAGGCAGTAACTGGTGGTGGACTGGCGGCAGCGGAAGCGGCTGGTCTTCCGGAAGCTCCGGCAGTTCATGGAGCGGCGGATTCTCAGGCGGGGGCGGTTCATTCGGCGGCGGCGGCTCAAGCGGGTCATGGTGAGGTTTTCAATTAATAATCAATAATTAGTAATTAGTAATTAGTAGTTAATAATGAGCAGTAAAAAAGAGTGGATACGGCAATACTTTTCAGAAGATGAGCTGAAGGATATACAGTCAGCCCTTGATGATGTGGAGTCAAAAACTATTGGCGAGATTATTCTCAGCTTCAGAAATAAAAAAACTTTGCTGGAGCGGCTGTATTCTAACCATGAGCTTGCCATGAATGATTTTGATACCCTTGGCGTTGCCCGCACTAAAGAAAGAACCGGAATACTGGTCTTCTTGATTTTTGAGCAGAAATATTTTGATATAATTGCAGATGAAGGCATCTACAAAAAAATACCTAATGATGTTTGGAATGAAATCGAAGATAAGCTGAAAGAGGAATTCAGGAATAAAAATTATTCAGCAGGAATAGTTGCTTTGATCAACAGAATGGGAGAGATACTTTCAAAAGAGTTTCCTGCCAGAGCAGATTCAGCTAATGATGATGAATTAAAAAATGAAATTGTGATAAATTAATAATTTAACCAGTGGCACAGACATTCTTGTCTGTGTATCATTTATCGAACAAAACGTAATTCAGTAGCACAGACATTCTTGTCTGTGCACCTTTAAAATATTATACCATTGCTAAAAATCCACAAACGAAATCTGCCGCACTGGGAATTACCCGGCTCGGTCTATTTTATTACATTCAGATTGTTGAGCGGCAAACTCAATGATAATGAAATAAAGTTAGTGAAAGACCACATTATTAGTGGGCATAATATATACTTTAAACTTTATGCTGTTGTTGTAATGAATAATCATGCTCATATTATCTTTCAGCCGGTTGAAAATTACACTTTATCCAGAATAATGAAGGGTATTAAAGGAGTTTCAGCAAATACCATTAACGATCTTAGAGGTACAAAGGGCAGCTTGTGGCAGGATGAATCTTTTGACCGTATCTTAAGAGACGATAAGGAGTTTAATGAAAAGCTAAATTACATGTTTAATAATCCGGTTAAGGCAGGAATAGCAGACAATCCATGGGAACATATTGGATGGTTTTTTAATGAAGAGATGTTTTGAATTTTAGGGCTGTGATGCACAGACAGGAATGTCTGTGCTACTGATATAAAGGAATAAGAAACAATTTCAGCATGTTTAATTTTTCCTCTTAAACGCCAATGTTATTGGTACTCCCGTAAAGCCAAACTCAACCCTCACCTTATTTTCAAGATATCTTTTGTAGTTTACTTCAATTTCACTTGGTAAGTTGCAGAAAAATCCAATAACAGGGGGTGATTTCTGGAGCTGTGTAATATAATTTATCTTAAGCTCTTTATGTGATTTCGAGCGCGGCGGGAATTCCTTAATGTATGGCAATAACTTATCGTTTAACTCACTGGTTTTGATCTCTTTTGCTCGTTCGTTATAAACATCAAGCGCTTTTTCAATGATCTTTGATACTCTTTGTTTTGTAATTGCGGAAGTGAACAAAAACGGCAGATAGTCGTATGTCTTCAAATGTTCTTTTACTTTGTTCTCGAATATTTTCGCAGTATTGGTTTCTTTTTCAACAAGATCCCACTTATTTATGACCAGAAGTATTCCTTTTTTCAGCTCAGCAGCCTTAATTATTATTTCAACATCTTCTTTTCCTAATTTGAATACAGCTTCTTCCGCATTTGTAAATTTAGAGAGCTTACTTACAAATGAAGTTGCATCAATAACAATAATTGCAACATCGCATCTTTCAATGCTCTTGTGTGTTCTTAATGCCGAAAAGTATTCAAGACTCTCTGCTCTTTTTATCCTGCTTTTTTTGCGGAGTCCCGCAGTATCAATGAGCGTGATCTCTTGACCATAGTAAGTGACCAAAGAGTCAATTGGATCGCGTGTAGTACCCGGTATATCAGTTACAATATTTCGGTTTGATTGCGTTAATGCGTTGGCAAGAGACGATTTTCCTGCATTGGGCCTGCCGATTATCGCAAACTTAATACCATTCTCATCTGAGCCGGCAGGTTCATCGGCTGGGATATTATCTGTGATCATATCCAACAAGTCTCCGGAGCGCCTGCCTACAAGCGCTGAGACTTCCATTGGCTCACCAAGCCCAAGCCTGAAGAATTCCGGTTCAGCACCTTCATCATTCTTGCTATCAACCTTGTTTATTGCAAGTATTACCTTTTTGTGAATATTGTCTTCGGTATTTGCTTCTTTCCGCAAAAGTTTTGCTATTTCAAGATCAAGGGGAGCAATTCCTGTCTTTGCATCAACAACAAATAAAATTATATCAGCCTCATCGATCGAGATCCTCACCTGCTCACGTATAGCGCTTTCAAATTTATCCTTGCTGTTGGGTACATAGCCGCCGGTATCTATCAAAAAGAACTTCTT
>JAUQWT010000324.1 GCA_030835005.1 Ignavibacteria bacterium
CATACGCTTTATCTTCTCAATGGTCTGTTCGCCGATACCTTCTCTTAACTTTAAGATCCTTGTCATCGCCTCGTCGTCTCTTGGATTTACAAGTACTTTCAAATACGCCAGCACATCCTTGATTTCCTTGCGCTGGTAGAATTTAACTCCGCCTACTATAATATATGGAATTGAGTTCGTTCTGAGTCCGTCTTCAATGACTCTTGATTGTGCATTTGTGCGGTATAGTATAACGAAATCCTTAAAATTCAGTTTCCTGTTATGAGATTCGCTCATGATCCATTTAACTATCATCATCGCTTCGTCCCTGTCGCTCATAACTTCGGTAAGTGTAACTCTTTCGCCTTCAAGATTATCAGTAAACAGTGTTTTTTTGATCTGCCGTTTGTTATTTTTGATCACATCATCGGCCAGCGAGAGTATACTTTTAGTAGATCGGTAATTCTGCTCAAGCTTAAATACTTTACACCCGTCAAAATCAGACTCAAATTTCAGGATATTTTCAATTTCCGCGCCGCGCCACCTGTAAATACTCTGCGCATCATCACCAACAACAGAAATATTGCCGTGGCCCGCTGCAAGCATCTTCACAATTTCATACTGTGCGCGGTTTGTATCCTGATATTCATCTACTAAAATAAACTTGAAGCGATTCTGGTATTTGGCAAGAACATCGGGATTAGCTCTGAAAAGCAATATAGGATTTATCAAAAGGTCATCAAAATCCATAGCATTGTTCTTAAGCAATCGGTTCTGATATTCCCTGTAAACGGGAGCAACAATTTTTTCAAACGGATTTGAGATAGATACAAAATCACCGGGAAGGATCATTTTGTTCTTTAATCCTTTTATGTATCCATTCACAGTACGCGGTTTAGGGTTATCGGTGGCAAATCCAAGGTCTTTCATAACTGTTTCAACAAGCCGTTCGCTATCGTCATCATCATAGATAGTAAAATTCCTGTCAAACCCGATATGCTGTGCTTCAACTCTCAGGATCCTTGCGAAAATGGAGTGAAATGTGCCCATCCAGATATTACCGGCAGAAGTCCCCGCCAGTTTATAGATGCGCTGTTTCATTTCATTGGCAGCTTTGTTGGTAAAGGTAAGCGCAAGCATTTCAAAGGGATTAATACCTGATTCTATCAGGTGTGCAATTTTATATGTTAAAACTCTTGTTTTCCCGCTGCCGGCGCCGGCAACTATCATGCATGGCCCCTCGATCTGTTCAACAGCTTTCCTTTGCTCAGGATTGAGTTCGTTTGCTAAATCCACGTTACTTTTCTTATGATTTGCTTGATTCTGACAGGAATTTTACAAAGATAACCTTAAAACGGCCTTAAATCAATTGATAAGCATTAAACTTGAGCGATTTGAGAATGCTGAATCAAAATTTTGATTCTTTTTGTTATTGCTATATTACAAAGTGATTTCTATCAGCCTTGCTGTAAATTTAAAATGACATATATCATAGATTAATATGAATATTATATATAATTTTGGGTGATATTCATAAATAATATGCCCAAAAACACTAGTATTTCGGCGCTTTTGTGATTCAATCAAGTAATTGCCCTGCGATGTGTTTTTGTAAATAATTATATAATCTTAAATAAGGAGTACCCGCTTAAATGAGCAACATAAATCTGAAGTACGGATACAAGTTTGAAGACCTCTTTGAATCATCAAAGTTAAGGGACCTGGCTGAGAGGTTTTATGAATTCTACGTTAAAATGGATCCGGCTTCGTTTGAGATCTTCTCTAAATACAGAGCTTCAAGAGGAGAAGGATTTTCTGAGATCGAAATATCAAATATTGTTATAAATTCTGCAAGATATCTTGATCAGTTCACGGCTGATTTCTTCGGCATCAGGAAAGAAACGGAAAAGCTTAAAGAAGCAAATGAAACTGAGAGAGAGATACTGAAGGTAAGAAGCAATTTCATGACCAAAAGAGTATTCAAGAAATACAAACCGGCAGATCTTGCTTCGATGAATTTTAATGAGCTTAATGCAAAAGTTGCTGTTATCAAACAAACACTGTACAGTAATTTTCCCTGGCAAAACGACGAAGAAAAAGCTACAGCTTTCATGATCAGAGACCTTGAGCAGCAGGAACAGCATTTCAAAGATCACCTGGAAGTGATGCCGAACGGATTTGAATTCAATGAAACTCTTGGAAAAAAATCTGAGGAATCATTCAGCAAAATAGAATTACAGGATGAAGTTAAAGAACTTACTGCAAACTTTGTTTATAGGGATTATAAGAACCAGGCAGGCACACTCCTTGAAAAAAGAACATATGAATATCTGAAAAATGTTGTTGATATGATCCAGAAATGGTGTTTTGCAAGAATGCACGACAAAGCTGAACAGCATATCATAAAAGACTGGGTGCTTTACAAACAGCCAATGAATGTTGATTACAGCCACTTAGTACATAACCAGGTGGAAACTGCAGGCATACCCGGGAAGATCTATGGCGAAGAAGATACTTTAAGAAGGCGGGACGGCTTTAAGCTGACTGACAACAGATACAATAACCGTCATGTAATGGGCGAGGTTGAGTATTGTGTATTTTGCCACGAAAGAAATAAAGATTCATGCACAAAGGGCATGAAAGAAAAAGATGATACTCCAAAAAGGAACCCACTTGGTATTCCTCTCAACGGCTGCCCGCTGGATGAAAAGATCTCGGAGATGCACACCCTGAAGTATGAAGGCAAAAGTATTGGTGCACTTGGAATTATAATGATCGATAACCCCATGTGCCCCGGTACCGGACACAGGATATGCAATGATTGTATGAAAGCATGCATTTACCAGAAACAGGAACCTGTGAACATTCCGCAGATAGAAACAAAGGTGTTAACAGATGTATTGAACCTTCCGTGGGGATTTGAGATCTATTCTCTTTTGACAAGATGGAATCCCATAAATGTTAAGCGTCCGTATGAGCTGCCTTATAACGGCAGGAATGTAATGGTTGTTGGAATGGGTCCGGCTGGCTATACACTATCACAATATCTGCTGAATGAAGGATTTGGTGTTGTTGGCGTTGACGGACTTAAAATAGAGGCTGTTCATCCGGATGTTACAGGCGGTATTGATGAAAACGGTAATTATGTTTTCCCGAAACCTGTATATGAATATAAAAATATACGTGATGAGCTTGATCAAAGAATTTTCCTTGGATTCGGCGGAGTTTCGGAATACGGCATTACTGTCAGGTGGGATAAGAACTTTCTCAAAGTTGAATATCTGACCCTTGCCCGCAGGAAACATTTCAGAGTATATAATGGCATTCGCTTTGGCGGAACAATTGAAATTGATGACGCATGGCGTCTGGGGATTGATCATATTGCAATTGCAACCGGTGCAGGCAAGCCTACAATTGTAAGAATGAAAAATAACCTCATTCGCGGTATCAGGAAAGCTTCTGATTTCCTGATGGCTCTTCAGTTGACGGGTGCTGCCAAGAAAGATTCACTGGCAAACCTTATGCTGCAGCTTCCTGCAGTTGTGATCGGCGGCGGATTAACAGCAATTGATACTACAACCGAAGCTTTTGCATATTATCCTATACAGGTTGAAAAATTCCTCGACAGGTTTGAGATTGCCGCAAAAGATTTCGGTGAAGAAAAAGTGTTTTCGATGTATGATGAAGAAGAAAAAGGTATTGCAAATACTTTTATTGAACACGGAAGAGAAATCCGGGCTGAAAGAAAGCGTGCCGCAGAAGCAGGCGAAGAGCCTGATTTTGTTCCTTTTGTAAGGAAATGGGGAGGCGTAACACTGTGCTACAGAAAAACCATAGATGACTCACCTGCGTACAGGCTTAACCATGAAGAAATAATAAAGTCTCTTGAAGAAGGCATTTATTACTGGGAAAAAATGAGCCCGATAGAAGCGGTTCCGAATGAATACGGAGCAGTGAAAGAGATGATCTTCAGAAAGCAGGAAAAGACCCCGGAAGGAAAGTATATAGACCTGGATGAAACTGTCACACTGCCTGCAAAAACTGTTGTGGTTGCAGCCGGTACTTCACCAAATGTAATTTATGAGCGCGAGCATCCCGGAACATTCACTCTCGATGAAAGAGGACAGTTCTTTCAGTCATACAAGCTTGGTGAAGATGGTACTCTGATAAAAGCAGAAAAAAATGAAACGGGATTCTTCACTTCTTACAATAAAGACGGAAAATATATAACTGTATATGGCGATAACCATCCGCGTTATGCCGGAAACGTTGTTAAAGCCATGGCATCGGCAAAGGACGGTTACAAAGAGCTTATAAAACTCTTTAAAGATGATATTAAGGAAACACAGGATCCGTCTAATGAATCAAAATATAAATCACTGGTAAAAAACCTGGATAGTGAATTTATAGCGACCGTAAAGGAAGTAAATATACTTACGCCAACAATCGTTGAGGTTGTATTAAAAGCTCCTTTACAATCTAAGAAATTCCACCCCGGACAATTCTACAGGCTGCAAAACTATGAGACTACCGCCCCTAATATTGACGGAAGCAAAATGATGATGGAGGGACTGGCACTTACAGGAGCCTGGGTGGATAAAGAAAAAGGACTTTTGAGCCTGATTATTCTGGAGATGTGGGGCAGTTCACGCCTATGCCGCCATTTGAAGATCGGTGAGCGGGTTGTTGTGATGGGACCAACCGGTACACCAACAGAGATCCCAAAAGGAGAAACTGTTTTGCTTGCAGGCGGCGGACTGGGTAATGCAGTGCTCTTTTCGGTAGCGAAGGCGCTTAAGGATAACGGTAACCATGTAGTTTATTTTGCAGGGTATCGTAATACCGCCGA
>JAUQWT010000325.1 GCA_030835005.1 Ignavibacteria bacterium
TATGTATCCAATCCCGAGATGACAAGATTTGAATACAGGCCGCCGGACTCGACTGCGAATCCTTATCTATGCCTTTCGGCAATACTGATGGCGGGCATTGACGGGATAATCAACAAGATCGATCCGGTAAAGGAAGGATTCGGCCCGTTTGAAAAGAATATTTTAGATCACTCATTCAGCGAGAAAGTTCATTTCCTGCCGCGTAACCTG
This sequence comes from Ignavibacteria bacterium, assembly GCA_030835005.1. GTDB lineage: Bacteria > Bacteroidota > Ignavibacteria > Tepidaquicellales > OLB5 > OLB5. The sequence continues at coordinate 211 of JAUQWT010000325.1, forward strand.
GAGGAATCACTTGACGCTCTTGAATCCGATAGTGATTTCCTCAGGCGCGATAATGTATTTTCTGATGAACTTATTAATCAATGGATAGAAAATAAGCATAAAGAAATAAATTCTATCAACACCATGCCTCATCCGTTTGAGTATAAAATGTATTTTACGTTGTGATAAACACGTTTTTTGAACAAGGGATTGAAACTCCTTGTTCGCGTATAGAGATAATATTCAATTAAAAGATAAATTCCAAAAAGGAGAAAAAAATAAATGGCAACAAACTCCGCAGCAGTAAAAAACGTTTTCGCGATGATCAAAAAACACGGCGTGAAGATGATCGATTTCCGCTTTACAGATCTGCCCGGGCAGTGGCAGCATTTCAGCATACCGGCAGGAAATCTTGATGAAAAAGTATTTTCTGAAGGACTTGGATTTGATGGTTCTTCGATCAGAGGCTGGCAGTCTATAAATGAATCAGACATGCTTGTATTCCCTGATCCTGAAACTGCAAGAATAGATCCATTTATGTTAACTAAGAATCTATCTATGATCTGTGATATCATCTCTCCCATGACAAAACAGCCATATAGCCGTGACCCGCGCTATGTTGCGAAGAAAGCCGAAGCATACTTGCGCTCAACAAAAATTGCCGATACAATCTACTGCGGACCCGAAGCTGAGTTTTTTATTTTAGATCATGTTGCATATAATGTCAATGAATACAGCAGCTGGTATAAGGTTGATTCACGCGAAGGATTCTGGAATACCGGCACTGAACTTGAGGCTAATCTTGGCCACAAGATCAGGCTGAAAGAAGGTTATTTCCCGGTTCCGCCGGCCGATTCAACCAATGATATCCGCAACGCAATGGTTGAGCATTTGATGAATGCAGGAATTGAAATTGAAACACAGCACCATGAAGTTGCAACCGGAGGACAGGCAGAAATAGATTACCGCTTCTGCCCCCTGCTTGATTGCGCTGATAAGCTTATGATGTTCAAATATATTGTGAAGAATACGGCAAGAAACTTTGGAAAAACCGCAACATTTATGCCAAAGCCATTATTTGGTGATAACGGAAGCGGAATGCATACACATCAGAGTCTGTGGAAAGGCGGCAAGCCATTATTTGCCGGAAGTGAATACGCGGGATTAAGCCAAATGGCTTTATATTATATTGGCGGACTATTGAAACACGCGCCATCACTTCTTGCTTTAACAAACCCAACAACAAATTCATATAAGCGGCTTGTGCCGGGGTATGAAGCTCCCGTTAATCTTGCATATTCAAAAGCTAACCGCAGCGCGGCAATAAGGATACCGATGTATTCCGATAACCCTAAGGCAAAGCGCGTTGAGTTCCGCTGTCCCGATGGCACTGCTAATCCATACCTAGCATTTTCTGCAATGCTCATGGCAGGCCTTGATGGTATTCAGAACAAAATTGATCCGGGTGAAGCAATGGAAATGGATATCTATCATTTGAGCAGCAAAGAACTGAAAAATATTCCACAGGCTCCTGATAATCTTGAATCATCGCTTGAGCACCTTGCAAATGATAATGAATATCTGAAAAAAGGCGGTGTGTTTACCGATGACCTGATAGATACATGGATAAATTACAAGATGGAAAATGAAGTCAAACCAATGGCACTCAGGCCGCATCCGTATGAATTCCATTTATACTACGAAGTGTAGGGTAAAGCAGAGTTAGATAATGCAAATGATGATTGTTTGACTAATTTATTATAATATTTAGTTTTCTATCAAAGGGGCTTCGGTCCCTTTTTTTTATCATGACTGAAATTGATAGTCAAATATCAAATCTACAATTATCATCTAAAATTAAAAAAAATATGATATTTATCGATTATAGTTCTTTTGATTTTATCGAAAAGAATAATATTAATATATTTGCATGAGCCCCAAAACCTAAAAATACAAGCAATGGAAAATAACACAACCAGGACCTGGGTTAAAACAGGAGTAGTATTCGGTTTGCTTGTCACTGTGATATATCCGTCCATGTTGTTCATTTCATTTCCCAGTCAGATCACACTCGTTCTCGCATTCGGTTTTTCTGTATCACTTGCAATTGCATCAATAGGGCTCTACAGGTTTTTATCCCTTAACAAAACTAGTGTAAGCCTGCAGATAGGAGTTTTATTTAACATCATTGCATGTTCGGTTGTTTTTATCATGTTTGCGCTGCAGATATCGCTCTTCAGTGATGAGCTAAGCAAGAACTTAAGCGTCCCGAAAGAAACTTCAGCTTATGTTTCTCATTTGCTGAATATAACTCAGCTTACTCTTGATGTTGTTTGGGATATGTTCTTTTCTGTTGGAACTTTTCTTTTGGCGCTTAATATGATGAAACATCCTAGGCTTGGAAAAATTTTCGGCGGTCTTGGGATCCTGCTCAGCCTGATGTTATTCACTCTGAATGTATATACTTTTCCATTCCCTCCGGGAGAATCAGGATTAATTGATGCAGGTCCATTTGTATCACTCTGGTACTTGGCTGTTACAATCAGAATAATTACTTCATTCAAATGGCTTGATGCAGTCTGTGCTGATAAGTAGAATCTTTCGAAAAGTGATAACCTCAAAACTAAAGGCGTATCTATCGATGCGCCTTTTGTTATTTAGAGGTCTTGTTTGAGAGCCTCACGAGTCATAGTGGAACAATTCAGCGGTTCAGCAAGTAAACAATCATAACTAGCTGATTAAATCTATGACACACGAAAATCTGTTCAAAATCTACGTTCCTGAACCATGTAACGAAGACTGGGATAAAATGACTCCAAACCAGCAGGGTGCATTCTGCAAGGTCTGTTCTAAAACTGTGGTCGATTTTTCAAAGAAAACTGAAAATGAAGTACAGCAATTCATACTTGATAATATGGATAAAAGGATCTGCGGAAGGTTCAGAGTTTCTCAGCTTGAAACTGCGCCGGTTCCGGCTGAAGATAAAAGGCTTAAGTTAGAGATCGAACAGCCTAAGTTCAGCTTCCCGGGTTTTTTAATTCCTGTTTTGACTCCCTTCCGCGCAACCGCACTTGCCTTGATGCTGACAGCATCTGCAATGCTGAGTGCTTGCTCAAATTCAGGAAATTCCGGCGGTGATGACACTCCCCTGACCGGTATCGTTGCACTTGTTGACTCAACAAATAAGCCATTAAATGACAAAGCGGATTCAGTTAAAGTACCTGACATTATGATTAATGGCGGACTCAGCATAAGGGATATTAGGAAGACAAAGATTGACAGTTCTGAAGTAATAGAAACAAGGACAGTCGGGAAAATAAAGGTGGTGCAGGATTCAGTAAAAACTGATACAACAGAAAATACGGTCAAAGGCGAAATTGAACCAAGAATAAAAATGGGAATAATGATGAAAGTACCTGAATATGAAAAATAGTAAATGATAAATAGAGATTTCACAAATCGGGCTTTCGTAAGAAAGCCTTTTTTGCTTTACTTTACTTTTAATGTAACCATTGTCTGTATATCCT
>JAUQWT010000326.1 GCA_030835005.1 Ignavibacteria bacterium
AGGAAAAGTTTTGGTAGGATCAAAAGGCCAGGTTGCTCATGTAATTGGAATGAATTTCGGTCAGGTTGGAACAGGTACTAAATGTGTCGGCTGTCACGCAGGGCATACTGATATTCCTGTTCCTCCTACTATTTCGGAAGCTGCATTTTTCAATACTTCAACATCGGCTAGTGTGACACAAAGCTCATTCAAGATCATAAGTGATTCTCTTCAGTATCACGGCAGGAAAGTTGTTGACCGCAAAGCCAGGAATGACTCTTTGCACGTTAACTGGATAGCCAACGGGACCACAAATGAGTTCGTAAATTTAAAATGGAATGTGCCAACAGATATAAGAAGAGTAGTTCTCTATAATATCCGCCCGAATCCCATGACAAACACAAATATCCAGGTTAATGACTGCGAAATATTCTGTTACTTCGAAGGCAATGAAATGGCGCATATAACTTCAACCGGCCCGATAAGCCCAGACGGCACAAGTGTAGATATAAACGGATTACCGAAAATTGATGAGTTGAAGGTTATTGTTAAATCATATACCGGAGTTGTAAACGGGTGGAATGCTGCAGGACTTGCAGAGGTCGAAACAAATGCACGCATATCTTACTATGATGTTTTTGGTATCACACAGATTTCAACAATTGCTGATAGGTTCAGCTTATCTCAAAACTATCCCAATCCGTTCAATCCGGCAACAAAGATCAAGTATTCAATTCCTTTCACTTCTAATTCTTACCACAGCGTTAAAATGTATGTGTTTGATATTACCGGAAGACAGGTAACTGTACTTGTTGATGCAATGCAGAAACCGGGAGTATATGAAGTTGATTTTAAGGCCGAAAATATTGCAAGCGGAATCTACTTCTACAAACTTACCGTCGATAATAATTACTCCGATGTCAAGAAAATGGTGTTTCTGAAATAGACCATTGTCATACTGAGCGAAGCGAAGGATCCATTTATTCTCTCATTCCAATTCATGAGCGGTTTTATTTTTCTGTTATGATAAAAGGATGAAATTTGGTCAGAGAGTATTATCAAAAACTTTCCGAACTTGGCGCTGTTTAAAACCCCTTTGGAGCAGTCCGTTGTATCATTAATGGCGTTAATGAAAGGCTTTTTCTTTTCCATTAAACTATTAGTTCTTTTCTCTTATCTTAGCCGCTAATAATATCACTATGATACTGGATAACAAAGCAGATAAACAGCTTGTCAGGGGAGTTACCCTTAAAGGTGCTACCGCGCTTAATATGATAGATATGATTGGCGTAGGCCCGTTCATAACGATTCCTTTGATACTTGCTGCAATGGGCGGACCGCAGGCACTGCTTGGGTGGATCATTGGAGCAATAATTTGTTTAAGTGATGGTCTTGTATGGGCTGAGCTTGGCGCAGCAATGCCGCATGCCGGCGGTTCTTATAATTACTTAAAGGAGATCTACGGAAAGGATAAGTTTGGCCGCCTTGCATCATTTCTTTTTATCTTCCAGCTCACTTTCAGTGCGCCGCTCTCTATGGCTTCCGGGTGTGTTGGACTTGCAATGTACGCAAGCTATATCTTCCCCGGGCTCAATACAACATATTTCAATTATG
>JAUQWT010000041.1 GCA_030835005.1 Ignavibacteria bacterium
ATAATTCAATTCATGGTTAATAAGGAAGGGAAGATCCTCACTCTTGAGGGTGGCGGCCTTCAATTAATCAATGTTAACAAGTTTGATTTCCTTGAAAAGAACATTAACAATATTCTCCCTGCAGAAAATGAGTTCCTCTCAGAATTGAAAACTATACTTTCGTGCGGAAACAGCGGCTCCGTTATTAAGTGCAACGATTATTCATTCGAAGTTTATTTTACTGCCAGCCATAGACTGAACGGAGAAGAAAACGGAGTTATAGGTACAGCAAGAGAAATAAGCAATGAGCTTCTATTGAGAGATGAACTAATGATGCACAAAGGATATTTCTCACAATTGTTCGAACGCTCTCCGGAGGCAATTGCTATTGTTGATAGCGAAGACAGGATAATGAATGTGAATGCAGGGTTTGAGAATCTTTTCAACTATTCGCTAAATGAACTAAAAGGAGAATCAATCAGCATTATACTTCCTGAACAATTATCAGGAGAGGCCTCGTGGGCACATGGACCCGAGACAATTGGAGAAACTTTTAAGACAGAAACCAAAAGAAGGAAAAAAGACGGCTCAGAAATCATTGTTTCTGTTTTGGGGTACCCTGTAACTTTGAAAGACGGGAAAATTGGTACTTACCTGATATACAGCGATATTACAAGCAGGAAGCTCAGCGAGAAGATGATACGAAACTCTTTGTTCGAAAAAGAGCTGCTGCTTAAAGAAGTTCACCATCGTGTTAAGAATAACATGCAGATAATTGGCAGCCTCTTAAAATTCCAGACGAAATACATCAAAGACCCCGAAGCAACAGAGATTTTCAAAGAAAGCCAGAACAGGATAAGGTCAATTTCTCTGATTCATGAAAAGCTGTATCAAACAAAGGATTTATCAAGAATTGAATTTGCAGGCTATGTAAAAACTCTGTTAACTCAGCTTTTTATAACTTTTGGAATTAAACCGGATAATGTTTCCTGTATTGTTAATGCAAATAATGTTTTCCTTTCTGTTGATAATGCAATACCCTGCGGTCTGATAATAAATGAACTTGTGACTAATTCCCTGAAGTATGCATTTCCGGATAACAGGAAGGGCAGCATAACTATTGACATGAGCTATAATAATGCTGAATATATATTAAAAATCGCAGATGATGGGATTGGAATGCCTGAACATCATGGTATTAACAAGCCGGAAACACTCGGTCTGCAGCTTGTCAGCACACTTGCAACACAACTTGATGCCCGGCTTTTGCTTGAAAAAGATCATGGTACCTGTTACACTTTAACCTTTTCGAATATGAATTATAAGAGCAGAATTTAGGCTTTTCCTTCCTGACCAGGATGTTTGCTTCCAAATTCTCTCCTTCTTTTAGTCCTATTACATTTCGTTCCTAATAATTATATTTATTAAATTTTGATTGGCATTTTCAATTTGGCGCATTAGTGTAATTGGTTAACACGCCGCCCTCTCAAGGCGGAAAGTACGGGTTCGATCCCCGTATGCGCTACTATCATAGAATCAATTTATTCACTCTCATATCATATCATTTCATTCCATGAATTAATTTACTATTACAGGCTGATAAATAGTATAAACTACGAATCATGTATAAAGAGAACAAAATAGTAGTGGTAATGCCGGCCTACAATGCAGAAGATACGCTTGAAAAGACATTCTCTGAATTACCTTTCGAGATGATTGACGAAGTAGTATTAGTTGATGACGATAGCGGAGATAAGACAGTTAGCATAGCGAAAAAACTGGGAATAAAACACATTCTCAGGCATGAGATAAACAAGGGATATGGAGCCAATCAGAAAACATGCTACGCAAAAGCTTTAGAACTTGGCGCTGACATAATTGTTATGTTACATCCTGACTATCAATACACTCCCCTGCTGATAACACCAATGATAACTATAATTGGAAGCGGTCTTTATCCTGTTGTGTTTGCCTCAAGAATACTGGGAAATGGCGCACTTAAGGGCGGAATGCCCATCTACAAATACATCTCAAACCGTATATTAACCCTTTTTCAAAATCTTATGATGGGTCAAAAACTTTCAGAGTATCACACAGGATTCAGGGCATATTCATCTGAAGTTTTAAAGAAGATCAAGTTTGAACAGAACTCAGATGATTTTGTTTTTGATAACCAGGTAGTTGCTCAAATATTTGATAGAGATTACGAAATAGCGGAAGTAACATGTCCCGCCAAGTATTTTCCCGAAGCTTCGTCAATAAATTTCAGCAGAAGCATTAAATATGGATTGGGCGTTGTTGAAACTTCATTGAGATACTTCCTGCATAAATCAGGATTATTGAAATGGAGGTTACTTAAGTAAGCAAGAACAGGTTATATATTATTGTTTTAACTATTTCAACTCTATCCTTATTCCTTCCGTTTCTTGGTTCAACTCATCTGTTTGACTGGGATGAGGTAAATTTTGCAGAATCAGCAAGAGAAATGATCATTACCGGAAACATAACAGAAGTCCAGGTAGATTATGTTCCCTTTATCGAGAAACCACCTTTGTTCATTTGGATTCAGGCATTAAGTATGACAGTTTTCGGAATAAATGAATTTGCTGCCAGATTCCCGAATGCCGTCATGGGACTTATTACCCTATTGACATTTTACTTTTACGGAAAGAAATTGTATAACGAAAGATTTGGATTTATATGGGCCTTATGTTACTTTGGTTCAATTTTGCCAAACTTGTACTTTAAATCCGGAATTATTGATCCTTTATTTAATTACTTCATCTTTATTGCTGTTTATTGGGTCTACCGTTCGGTTAATTCAACGGATAGATCAACGCGTTACGTTTTTGTTTCAGGTTTATTTTCCGGATTAGCTGTTCTTACAAAAGGACCACTGGGGCTGATTTTAATTATGATTACTATTTTGATCTATTGGACATCTATGCGATTCAGTAAGATAACTTCACTAAAAGATATGACAGTCTTTATTTTCACAGCACTTGTGATAAGCTCTGTATGGTACGTGTTGATTGCTGTAAAGAACGGAACGGGGTTCTTTATGGAATTCGTGCAATATCAGATCAGGATATTTACTACATCTGATGCCGGACATGGGCAGCCCTTTTATTATCATTTTGTTGTCATAGCTATAGGTTGTTTTCCCATATCTATCTTAGCATTGAAGAAACTGATTCCGCCGCGGCTGATTGGATCACAGCGGGATGTAAAAGAGCATGATCTTACACTTTGGATGCAGATCTTGTTTTGGGTTGTAATGATATTATTCTCAATTTCGATAACAAAAATTGTGCATTACTCTTCTTTGGCATACTTTCCGTTGTCTTTTCTGGCAGCATTATATTTAAACGAACTGCTGGAAAGAAAACTGCAAGTGAGCCGCATAATTTATGTCTTTTTGATCATCACAGCAAGTGTGATTTCAATTCTGATAACAATTTTACCTGTTATATTCTATTATAAAGAAAGTATTTATTCTTATATCAAAGACCCGTTTGCAGTAGCTTGTCTCATGATGCCGGTAAAGTGGAGCGGTTACGAATTCCTGATCGGAATAATATAC
>JAUQWT010000327.1 GCA_030835005.1 Ignavibacteria bacterium
TCCTGAGCTCGAAAATAATGTTCATGACCTCATCGCTGTTGCGGGTATCAAGGTTTCCGGTTGGCTCGTCGGCAAGGATGACTTTTGGCGAATTAATAAGCGCCCGGGCAATCGCAACCCGCTGGGCCTCGCCCCCGGATAGCTCTGAAGGCTTATGGTTCAGCCTGTCCGCAAGCCCGACCTCTGTAAGAAGTTCTTTGGCTTTGGATTCAACCTGTTTCATTGAGCTGCCCGAGATCATTGCAGCAATGCAGACATTTTCAAGGGCAGTAAACTCCGGAAGCAAATGGTGGAACTGGAAAACGAATCCGATTCGGGAATTGCGGAACCTGGCAAGGTCATTGCTTCCAAGTTTTGAAATGTCCTCCCCGTCAAAGATCACTTCTCCGCTCGTAGGCTTATCAAGTGTTCCGATAAGATGGAGCAGTGTGCTTTTGCCGGCACCCGAAGGACCGACAATTGTCACAACTTCGCCTTCGAATATCTCAGTACTGATATTTTTCAATACTTTAAGCGATTTCTCTTTGGTAATTCTGTATTCCTTGCAGAGTCCGCTTGTTTTTATTATTACTTTTCTTTCAGTATCGCTATTCATTTTCCCTCAATTACAAACTTCTGACTGCCGTTACAAAGACTTCTTCTATTGCTAATTGTTAATTGTTAATTATTAATTGCTAATTGCCTTCTATTCCCACCTGATTGCCTTAATTGGTTCCTGCCTGGCTGCCCTTAATGCCGGATATAATGATGCCAAAAATGCGAGGATCATTGCACTTAAACTCACGAAAATATAATCAGTATACCTGATATCGATCGGCAATGCGTCAATGGAATAAACCATGGTATCAAGCGGGAACAATTTGAATTTGATCTGAAGAATACAGATCGTAAATCCCAGCAAACACCCCAGGACCGTTCCGTAAATGCCTATCAAAATTCCCTCGAACATGAAGATTTTGACTATGCTGCCGTTCGGAGTACCCATAGCCTTTAGGATCCCGATATCTCTTCGCTTTTCAATTACAGTCATAGTAAGTGAGCCGACGATACTGAATGAGGCAACAGCTATGATAAGAGAAAGGATAATGAACGCTGTCCATCTTTCAACTTTCATAACAGAATACAGGTCTTCGTGCAGGTCATACCATGAATTAACCTTAACTCCCCCGCCAAGGAGAGCCTGCAGGTCCTGCTTTGCAGTTTCGGAATTATCAATGTTATCTAGTCTTATTTCTATGCCGTTCACATTATTCTGAAGGTCGTATAACCTCTGTGATTTAGGCAGCGAGATGAACGAATACATCTTATCGTATTCACGGTTATTGGAATCATATATCCCTCTTACAACAAACTTCATTGATTTGGGCGTAACTATCTGCGTCAGGGCTTTTTCCATTCCAATTGTGCTCATAACAGTTAGCGTATCCAGCACCCGCGCCTCCAGTTTGGCTGCAAGACTTCCCCCCAGTACAATTCCGCCAAGCTCATCGCTATCGGCAAACGCAAATTCGCCTAGAGTAGTTTTTTCCTTCACGTCAGAAAGCCCGCCAATCAGGCCCTCATCCACGCCTTTGATAAATGCCACTACATTATTCCTGCGCGAAGAAATTACACCTTTGTTCATGGCAAAAGGGGCCACAGCTTTTATGCCAGATTCTTTCCTGATCTTTTCGGCAATTGACTGGTAATCGGCAATTGTGCCGCCGTTAACAGGTTCTATCCTTAAATGTGGGTCAAATCCGGTAAGTATATCCATTTGATACTTGTTAAAACCGTTGAATACCGAAAGCACTGCTATCAATGCTGCAACACCGACTGTAACACCGACAATCGATATCAGGGTTATAACGGTAATAAACTGTACTTTCTTTTTAGAAAGCAGGTATCTTCTGGCTATGAATCTTTCGAACAAATTTCAGGTTATGAGTTAATGATTTAACGAAACGGAAATTTTGCTGAAATTATTACTGCAAATTGTTAATTGCCGATTGTTAATTGTTGATTGTTAATTGCTAATACGCTATTCGTCGAATACAAGTATCGGCTCCCTGTAGAGCCTTACTTTTTTTGTATCTATTTTGTATTGAATAAATCTATCCAGGTCTTCGTTTCTTTTATCCAGGTGCTCGTCAGTTTTCAGAGCCTCAATAAGTATCTTAATATGCAGCACCCTGTTGGGGATCAGGTGTCTTGATATCCCGGCAGGAAGTTTTTTATCAGATAAAGCGATCTTCACGATATCTTCCTTTGAAAACCGCGGGTAAATAAACAGCAGCCCCGGCTCCGGTGAGAGCCCGCTTACATTGGAAATATCCGTATCGCTATCAATCCTCATATAGCTGTATTCTTCTTCATAATACCGGCTTAGCCTGCATATGGAGTCCAGCATTCCGAACAGATCTTCCTGAAACTTCAGCAGAATCGCCTCGCCGCCGCTGGAGATAACACCGGCATTGAACATTCTTACAGGATTATCCCTGATCTGCCATTTTTCAAACGGGATCTTATTTCTGCCCAGATAATCAAAAAGTGCCTCAACCGGGAAACCGTTCACAAAATGATACCAGGATTTCAACACTACTTTGGGGTCCTGATAATCTACTGTCTGAGCCAGAATTGTTTTACAGCCTATTTCCTTAAGCGCTTCGAACCTGTTGGCACCGTCTATCAGCACATACTTATCATCATACTTCCCCACTATCAGCGGATTATACAGGACTTTCTCATCATTAAATCTTTCAACCAGTGCACTTGTTCTGTTCTGTTCGTGGTCTTCATGACGCAATAGCTCCGCTGATCTTATTAGCTTAAGATCAAACTTTTCACCGGCAAGAATGGACATTCGCTGCTTTTTTCTTTATAAACAGTGCAAAATACTAATTGTAATAGTCAATTTCTGTGATTAATTTATACACTAAAAACCCGCAGCAGGTCAACTTACCGGCTGCGGGTATGCTAATCAAGATCCGCCGGAGATATTATTCAGCTTTTATTACTTTCACATCCTTTTTTCCGTGGATAATGGCAGTAAGCAGGCATCCTATGAAGGTCATTGCCATAACGGCAATCCCGTCAACTATTACCGGCTGATAGGGAACTCTCATGCCGCCCCATGTATATAGGATGTACGGAATCCCGGTAAAAAGACTGATGATAATTCCGAATTTTATGCCTTCCCAAACAGCAGAACCACCCTGGTATCCTTTTGAATATATTATGAAAAGGAAGAAAGCCTGCGAAAGGCTTGCGAGTCCAAAAGCCCAAATCTTCATATCGTATTCAGGCCTTTGCATAAATCCGTAAAAAGGTTTGAGGTATTCCATAAGAAGCATTCCGTAAATAACCCAGCCCAAGAGAAACAGAACTACTCCGACAATAATTGTTGAAAGTACTAATTTCATTTTTCCCTCCTTGAAGAAAAATTAGTGGTGCCTGTTCATTAGCAAAAAAAGAAGCGCTAATCTTTCTCAAAGAAGCGAATTACGGATTCAACAACAGTAATTATAGGGATTTAGAAAGTAAAATAAAAGTTAGAAGATATTGACCAGCTTTTAAGGTCATCTGTGCTGTAAGAAGCCCCCAAACCCAATCCCGAGTTTTCCGATAGCGAAAACCCAAGACCACCGTAAAGTGCTGAAGCATTGTAATCAAGCTTAAGGTTTCTGGAAAACCAGAATCCGGAATAAACAGAGAATAAATTGCTGAATTGGTACGAGGGGCCGATAGAAAATGCCACTTCAGGCTCAAATCTGTAATCATAAGCCTTACTGATGCTGTCGATTGCGCTGCGGAAGTAGTCAAAATATTTCCGTGCAGTCGGAAGATCTCTTCTTTGCAGGAAATTTAACTCAAGCCCTATATCGTATCCGAATTTTTTAAAGTAGAATGCCTGTGCCGCTCCAAAATGGAAATCCACTTTGCCGGTTCCGATCTCATTCTGTTTGCTGGCGGTAGGGATCTTGACCATAGTCTGAAAGGCATGCTGGAACATATCAGATTCCTGTACTTTGAATTTCACTCCAAAATACGAATCTCCCACTCCACCGGATTTGATCCCTGCAAAACTGTATGTCTGTGTATAAGGAGAAATTCCCGCAGAAATTTCCAGTCTGTTTGAAACACCATAGCTTATTCCAAAAGGAACGTCAATGCTTCCATCGCTGTAATTGACCCCTGTTGAAAGAAAAACCTTCCCTCTCTCAGTCAGATAGGCATCTGTTCCGAATCCGGGACGGTTCGCACTCAGGAAATAAGCATAAGCAGTTTTTCCGAACAGTTCGAGCAAGCTCCTTATCCTGCCGCCATCCTGAGCAATAGAATCGTTTGTTAGTAAAAGCAGCATCATTCCGATAATTATTACTCTGGTATTTTTCAATTGAATGGCAATAAAAATCCGGGCATAATACCTTTAATATTCTACCCGGATAAAGTTCGTAATTAGAGAGATTCTCTACTTGCTTGTGATCTCTACTTCATTGGACGCTATAACAGTACCGTCTTTTTTCAGGCAGCTAACCTTGTATTTGCCGGGCTCTTTAAACTCCACATCATCAAAATGAATGTAATCCCAGCTGGATTGAACGGTGAACGGAACAGTCTCAACCGGTTTGCCTGAATCTTTATCCGTAATATTTATATCAACAGAAGTAACTCCAATAGGCTTTGATAGTTTCAGCATTACCGTAATTGTTCCGGTTGTGAATTTCGACCCTTCGCCTACTTCTTTAGTAGTGTACTTTTCACAAAAATACAGTTTATCGCCTCCTGTTAAGTTCTGAAGCTTTGAACAGGATACCACCACTAAGAATAAGACAACAAAAACAGTAAAAAGTTTAACCTTTGACATATTGATCTCCTTTTAAGAATTTATCTCCTTTTGTGAAATGCTCAGGTTCAAAAATAAGAAATATTGTTATTATATAAAATAATCATTTATCAGGAATTTCAAGATATCTGTTTCCTTCTATATCACCCCACAATCCCCTTTTGTTCTTCCTTGCGTCTTCTTCCGCTTCGATGAACTCCTTCTGCTTTGTAACGTTGAATCTCCTGAATGCAGAAGCATAGCCATCTTCAACCAACTTAAGGTTTACAAAAGTCCCCTCTGTAAGATACACATATCTAAGAAGCCTGTCGTATTTGTCCTTATCATCACCCTTGGAGTCCGGCACAAGTATCACTTTCTTCCCCCCGATCAATCTTGTTGTGTACTCTGATGAAAGTTCACCCAGCTTCCTGATGGTTTGTTTATCCTTCTTCGTACGTTCAGAATCGCGGTCTAGCTTGTCGGAATCATATCTTTCGGGAGTATCTATCCCAAGCATACGGACCTTTTCCTTCTTGCCGTTTAAGACGACCTCAAATGTATCGCCATCAAAAACCTTGGTAACAGACGCTTCGGTTTTATCCCTGCCCTGCTTTTCATCAAGCTTTGGTATGGCATATTTCCACGCAAACCATGCTATCAAAAAAAGTACCGCAATTGTTACGGCAGCCTTGAAAGAGAATTTAAGTAATGACTTCAAGTATTTTGCTTTTTATATCAGGCCTGTTTTTTGATATCGTTACTCCATCAGCAATTATCTTCAGGGCTGAATCAACTTGCTGCATTGTTTCACCTTTGACTCTGCAGATAACATCACCGCTGCCGACTTCATCACCAGGCTTCTTTTCAAGTATTATTGCGCTTGAATAATCTATTTTATCATCAACTTTCTTTCTTCCGCAGCCAAGCTCTACTGCAGCCAGTCCAAAAGCAAGGGCATCCAGCTTATTTATGTAACCTTTTTCAATTGCTGTGAAATTCTTTTCGAATTTCGCTTCGGGGTAATCACCCGGATTTCTTATCATAGCCGCATTTCCTCCCTGCATCTCTGCAACTTCTATAAATTTCCTGAAACACTCTCCGCTCACCAGTTTTTCTCCGGCCAGCTTAATACCGGATTCAATCGAATCACACTTACCTCCCAGCTTCAGCATAGCTCCTGCCAAAAAAAGTGTTACTTCCAAAAGGTCCAAGGATAGAGATGCTGCTTTCTGTTCGGGGTTCATTATCTCAATGCACTCAACAACCTCAGCCCAGTTGCCAATAGCATAACCAAGGGGAGAGTTCATATCTGTTAACACTGCAATTGCCGATTGACCGAAGTCTCTTGAAGTCTTAAGCAGATTATGCGCAAGCTCTTTTGATTTATCGTAACCCGGCAGTGTTGAGCCGCTGCCTGTTTTCACGTCATATACAATACCCTTTGCACCTTCGGCAATTTTCTTGCTTGCAATGCTCGCAGTTATGAGTCCAACACTCTCTACTGTGGCAGTAACGTCCCGCAACGCGTATATTTTTTTATCAGCCGGTGTAAGCTCATCGGTCTGCCCTATCATGCTCACTCCAAGTTTCTCCAGGTTTCTGATAAACTCTTCATTGCTAAGATGCACATTGAAACCGGGTATTGATTCGAGTTTGTCAAGTGTACCACCTGTATGACCGAGTCCGCGCCCTGACATCATAGGAACAACAACATCAAAACAGGCAACCAGCGGAGCAAGGATAAGTGAAGTCTTATCACCTACTCCCCCCGTTGAATGTTTATCTACTATTGGCTTTCTGATATGTGAAAGGTCGATCTGTTTGCCTGAACTTATAAAAGCCTTTACAAATCCGCGGGTTTCTTCATCACTCAATCCCCTGAAATATATAGCCATTAGCAAAGCTGATTTCTGATAATCAGGGATCGCTCCTTTAACGTAATGAGAAATAAAATAGTTGATCTCATCAAAGCTCAGGATATGCCCATCGCGTTTCTTTTTGATTATTTCAACAGGATTCACATCACAAATATAAAAAAACAGAGGTTTAAATTTAGTCTAAAACCAATACCACCATGCATCAGTCTCATCAAAGAATATATTATGTTGATTTAGTTAACCCGGTAAGCTATATTTACGAAATCCTTTACGTAACTTTGAGTGCTCTCCCATCCCGTGATCTGGGTGGACTATACTGAGAACGGGAAAATTCAATTCTGAAGCTGATTACTGGAAAAAAGAAATCATTAACAAAAAATACATAATAAATGAAAAAAATTCTTTTCATATTCTCATTGCTTTTAGTAATTGCCTCTCCTGCACTAACGGGCGATCTTTACTGGAATGACATAACAGGTACAAATTTAACTCTCCCCGGAGAAAGAAGGGCAAATCCCGTTTCTTACCGGTCTTACGAGCTGAATTATGCACCTTTCAGGCTTATGCTCCTGACTGCACCGCACGAAGACAATGTTAAGCTGCGGAATTCATCATTTATAATTTCTTTACCAATGCCTGAAGGTAATATGCAGAGATTCCGCATTGTTGAGTACAGAATGATGGAGACACCTCTTGAGCAGAAATTCCCGGGGGTAAAAACTTTTTATGGAGCAGGAATAGATAATCCGCTGGCATCTATCAGGCTTGACTTCACAGGAAGCGGATTTCATGCCATGATATTTACCGGAACTGAAAATGGAACTGTATTTATAGATCCCGCAACAACGGAAACCGCACAATATTACACAGTATATTATAAAAAGGATTGCACCAGGGAGGCCGGTTTTGACTGCAAGTTTGATGAACATCCTGAGAAGAACAAACAAGTAAACTATACGTTCGATTCACAAGGCGATCAGTTAAGGACTTACAGACTTGCGCTTGCATGCACGGGTGAATATGCAGCCAGATTCGGCGGAACAACACAAAATGTGCATAATGAAATGATAACTGCTATGAACAGGATCAATGGTGTGTATGAAAAGGATGTATCTGTAAGGATGGTAATTATTGCCAATAATGATCTTTTAATATACCTTAACGGAGCAACCGACCCCTTTTCGAACAACAATGGTTTTGCAATGCTTCAGGAAAACATCAACAATACAAATGCTGTAATAGGATTTGCCAATTACGACGTCGGGCATGTGTTCAGCACAGGTGGCGGCGGAGTAGCATTTCTTGGAGTCATCTGCGGCCCTAATAAGGCGGGCGGAGTGACAGGACTTCCGAACCCGATCGGGGATCCGTTCTACATAGATTATGTTGCCCACGAAATGGGGCACCAGTTCGGCGGAAACCATACATTCAACTCCGAGCAGGGCGGATGCGGCGGCGGAAACAGAGCTCCTTCTGCTGCTTTTGAGCCGGGAAGCGCATCAACTATTATGGGCTACGCCGGGCTTTGCGGAAGTGATAACCTACAGAACAACAGTGATGCTTATTTCCATATTCACAGCATTATCGAAATAAGGAGCCATGTTGAATTCGGAACAGGGAATAACTGCCCTGCGGTTACTTCCACGGGCAATGGTGATCCTACTGTTACTGTGCCTGCAGGAAATTTTTACATTCCCAAATCAACGCCATTTTCTTTAACAGGTTCAGCAACCGATCCGAACAGCGACCCGCTTTTTTATTGCTGGGAACAATATAATCTTGGGCCTGCCGGCACATGGAATAATCCAACCGGAAACGCACCAATATTCCGTTCATTCACTTCCACAGCAAGCGGAACAAGGTTGTTTCCCAAACTTTCAAGCCTGCTGAACAATACCGTTAACGTTGGTGAGATTTTGCCTTCGTACGAAAGGCTGCTCACATTCAGGCTTACCGCCAGGGATAACAAACCCGGCGGCGGCGGCCTTGCAAGCGATGTAGTGTTCTTTACGGTTGACGGCATATCGGGACCGTTCCTTGTGACCTTCCCCAACACAAACGTTACGATCGGCGGAGACCAGACAATTACATGGGATGCTGCCGGTACAACCGCATCACCTGTTAGCTGTTCAGATGTGAAGATATCGCTTTCAACCGATGGCGGCAACACGTGGCCAACGGTACTTGCTGCAAGCACACCAAATGACGGCTCACAGCTTGTAACTCTTCCGTTGATAGATAATACA
>JAUQWT010000328.1 GCA_030835005.1 Ignavibacteria bacterium
TCTATCTGATTCTCATTGCCTGAATTCCTTGGATCTAAGAAGTTACCGCCGCTTGTGAACCATAAGCTTGGATTGACAAGTACCGTTATGTTTCTTGAATTGCTCCCCGTTGTTATCGGAGCAGGCAGATTTATTACAAGCGATGCTGATCTTTTGGATTTATATACAAAGCTGTTACCGTTATATGTACCCTTTATGATAAATGAATATCTTTGATTTCCGCTTGCGCCCTCTCTGAACTCAGGGTCCGGAATTGGCTCTGTATCTTCAGGTTTATGAATTTTGAATTTTATCTTGTTGAAAGTTCCGCCCGGCAAATTACCCGTTGTAACCGTAACAAGTACTCCGCTTGTGTTAAAATAAATTACGAACGGAGAAATCCTTATATGCTGGCTCGAGCCTGAAGGCTCAGTTTCAAGTTCAACTTCCGTAATCAGCGCTTTTGCTTCGGTAATGTTAATGGCTGAGGCATCACCTACATTGTTATCGGCTTTTACGCTCATACTTGTGTTATCATTTCCGTTAACCGGGTTGCCGCTGCTTGTTGGGTTAGTTGAGCTGTCTTCGCCGCAGCCTGCAAAAACCAGGAATATCCCGAGGACTATTCCTATCAATAGGATCCCTCTGCCTTTGTTCACAGAGATCTCTTTACTGCTTCTTGTTTCTGTTCTGATCTGTTTCATTTTGATTTTCCCTTATAATTTTACTTGTATTATAATTCTGTTTGATTTTCTTTATCCAAAAATTATCTCTTACTGAAAATGTGTCGCCGTTAATAAAGATCCATATGTATGGATCAAATCCTTCTTTTTCAATCTGCTTCCATTTTGCACTCATTGACTGTTCCACCTTTCTAAAGATTTATTTGTTATTGATTTCAAGTTTCCTGGTATCTGCAAATTCACTTGTTACAAGTGAGCAATAATAAACCTTTCCCGAAAATTTGCTGCTGTTCCATTTGACAGTATGATTGCCTCTGCCAAAACTGCTATTTATGATCTCATCAATTGCTTTGCCTGAGTTATCGTAGATCTTTATACTTACAAATCCGGGGTTCAATAAAGTAAATTTGATCGAGGCTGTGCCGTTTTTTTGTGCATTCTCAAAATCGTCTGCCGGCATAAAACCTGTTGAGCCCATATAACTCTCTTTTGCCGCAACTTTAGATTCGCCTTCAAAACCGCCTTTTGAACCTGATTTGTGATTTGTAGTTTTTACAAGTATCTGCTTGATCTGGCCTGTTCTCGGAGCAACTACATTAACCCAGTTTAAGCCTTTATCCGTTGATCTATAGATATAGTTTCCATGCATATCTACTGCGTATGCAGTATTGGCATCTGTGTAAACTATCTCCAATGATTCGTAACCGATTGCGTCGTTTTCATTCTGTGAATTCTGCTGTGCAACTATGGTGGATGAAGCGAGGAACATTGTAATAGCCAGGAAGATATTTTTGTGAGTTGTTTTCATTTTTTTCCTGCTTTTCTTGATTTATTATAGTTTATGGTTAATTTCCTATTTCTTTTGTTTTTTTGAAGCTTTTTTTATCTCTTAAATATTGCCGTCCCTTTAACTACGGCAATAATAGCATATCTTCTTTCATTTGTCAAGTCCTTTTTACAAAAATTTCAGAATTTTTTTCATAACTATATGTATTTGTTAGATTAATAAGATCTTCTGGATATTAGATTTGGTTGTTATTGACTTGGCAAAGAGATTGTTTCGATGCACCTTTTCACGTATTGAGCAGCTTTTGTTCGCACGCCTGGAGCGGGCAGGCCCACTGGTTGGCACTCTATTCGTTGAGCACAATGTTAGATCACCGCTTGTCGTGCTGAACAGCTTGTCCGCTCGCTGGCTGAAAGTCGAAGCAACCTTGTCGTGCCGGATGGAGTTGGATCACTCGCTGCTGCGTTACATTTCAATCTTTCTGTTTTGCTCACCTGCTGGTTTAAGGAAGGATTGCCCGCTTATGCGGGCAGGGAGGTTCACTTCATTGGGCTGCGTATGTTAAGTGAATTGGGAGTTGCGAATTCTTGAAACGATTCAGGCGGCCGCTTTATAACCCGCCGCCCGATATCGTCTTTTTGTTATAGCTGTAAAAATTTGATTTGTTAATCCGAATTTAAGTTAAGTAATGTTTACTTAACAAGCAGCATCTTCTTGGTTTCTCTGAAATCTGCGGTTGTAATAGTGTAGAAATAAGCTCCGCTTGAATAGCTTGAAGCATTCCAGTTAACTTCGTATGTACCTGCATTTAACTCGTTTTTAAGAAGCTCTTCTACTATTCTTCCGGCTGCATCATATACAGTTATGTTAACTGCGCTCTGTTTGGTCAGCCCGAATTTTATTTTAGTATTTGGATTGAACGGATTCGGATAGTTCTGCGAAATGTAAAAACTCTCCGGTACTTCGTTATTATTGCCCGTAACTGATGTGAGCGGCCCGGTTTTCAATATCTGGCTGTATTTTATTGTTACAAAATCAGAGTTCGCCCCGCTTACGCTGTTGCCTGTTACATAAACATTTCCTTGATTATCAACTTTTACTGATGTTGCTCCGTCATTCATATTGCTTGCTCCGTTGAACTTCGCGATCCATTGCTGAGAGCCATTTGCCGTATATTTTACTGTTGCGTAATCATAAATCGCTCCGTTTATCCTCTCTTTGCCGGTTACGTAAACATTTCCGCCCAGATCGGTTGTTACGGCACAAGCTTCATCAACATTATTTGCCGTTCCGTTATATCTTGCAGTCCATTGCTCGGAACCTGCTGAATTATACTTTATTGTAGCGTAGTCAATACTTGTTCCGTTTCCGGTACTGTAACCTGTAACAAAAACATTTCCGCTGTTATCCAATGCAACCATCTTTGGCATATCAGAACCGCTCGCGGGTCCATCATAAACTGCACTCCATACTTGGGAGCCGGATGAGTTGTATTTTATCGTTACATAATCGTTTAGAGTTGTTGTTGAGTAACATGAGCCCGTTACATAGATACTGCCTGCCTCATCAATAGCTATCGAAGTAGCTACATCTGAATAATTTGCAGGTCCGTTATGTCTTGCTTCCCACTGCTCGACACCGTTTGAATTATATTTTATTGTTAAATAATCCTCAGACCCAATTGCGTTTGAAGAATTGCTGTACCCGGTAACATATACATTTCCGGAATTATCAACTACGATACCTGCTGGCTTATCCCAATCATTTCCGGGACCGTTGTATCTGGCTACCCATTGTTCTTCACCAGCGGAATTATATTTTATTGTTGCGTAATCTATAAGTGAACCGCTGCCATTGCTCCAGCCCGTCACATATACATTGCCGGAATTATCAACAACTACTTTTAATGCTTTATCTGTGTTGTTACCTGGTCCGTTGTACCTGGCAGCCCATTGCTGAACGCCGTTTGAATTATATTTTACGGTCGCGAAATCGTCAAATCCGGTAACTGATCTGCTGGCACCGGTAACATAAATGTTGCCGGAATTATCGGATGTCATCCACTGGGCGTCATCATCACCGTGAGCCGGTCCGTCGTATCTGGCTTCCCAAAGCAGTGTGCCCGCTGAATTGTATTTAAGTGTTGTGTAATCCCATGCCGTCGTACCTCTGCTGCTGCCTGTTACATAAACGTTACCTGAATTATCCGTAATAACGTTTCTTGCTGAATCGATGAAATTGGTCGGCCCGTCATATGCTGCCATCCACTGTTGTGTTACCTGGGAAGAAACTGTGAAACTGAGGGCGAAGAGAAGAATTACTGCGAATTTCATTTTTGAATAGTTTTTTAGTTTAGATTATTAAATATGAAGCTTAAGTTGGAACTCTCGGTTTTTTTGTTATTTCTATTATTCTTTGAAAGTGTTATGCTTTAAATATTGCCGTCCTTTGAACTACGGCAATAATAGCACATCTTTTTTCATTTGTCAAGTCCTTTTTAGAAAAAGATGAGATTTTTCTTCATAACTATTTGTATTTATTAGCTTAATTAGCTCCACTTCAAAATAGACTAACCCGGAATTGTTTGAGCTAAAACAGACGTTTCGGGTACCGATTGCCTTGCGGAGCTCTGCCTTATTGCATTACTCGGGACCCAATAAGCACCTTGTTCACCCACTTGAGGACAATCGAAGCATATAGTCGTGCTGCACTGCAATCAGTCTATTCTTACTTTTTAGTTTAAGGAAGGAATACCCGCTTTAGCGGGCAGGTAGGTTCACTTCATCGGAATGCGAATTTTTGAAACGATTCGGGCGGCCGCCTTATTACCCGCCGCCTGATCTCGTCTTATTGTTATTGTGATTCTCAGTCCGATTTATCGGACAAAGAATCCATTTTCAATTCAAAATGGATGCTTCACTGCGTTCTGCATGACAAAATTCTATTTTATTGACAACTTACAAAAATGAATTTGTCGTGTACTTGGAATACTTACTTAACCAGTAACATTTTCTTTGTTTCGCTGAAATCTGCAGTAGTGATGCTGTAAAAATATACTCCGCTTGAGTAGTCTGCAGCGTTCCAGTCAACTTCGTATGTACCTGCATTATGAAAACCATTAACCAGCTCTTCTACAATTCTTCCGGCAGCATTATATACTGTTAAGTTTACCACGCTGTGTTTTGTGATACCAAATTTTATTTTAGTAACCGGATTAAACGGATTTGGATAGTTCTGACTTAAAGAAAATTTATCAGGCGCTGTTGCAGAAATACTCTGAATCCCGATCGTACCGCCGCGGAATTTTATAGTTCCGCCGGCCCCCACTGCCCAGCCGCGATTAATATCCGGGAAATAGACATCGTTTATTTCAACCGCAGTTCCGCTGTTATCGTTTGACCACGATGTTCCCCCATTGTTTGTAATGTATATTGCCCCGGCTTCACATACTACCCAGCCGGTGTTTGAATTGGAAAAGTGTATCCCGTTAACACTCTGGTTTATGCCCGAGCTTCTTGAGCTCCATACTGATCCTCCATTTGATGTGAACAGAAGCATATCGTTCTGGCCTCCAGCATACCCCGTTAAGTCGTTCAGCATAAAAATATTATGCATATCACTTGTTGTATTAGTTGATTGCGAGCTGAAATTTAAGCCACTGTTATTGCTCGCCGTTATTACTCCTCCGTCTCCTGCTATCCAAACCTTTGATCCTTTAGCAGAAGAACCTCTGAATCTTGTTGTACCCGTTGTCACAGTGCTCCAATTCACGCCGTTATTTGTAGAGCGGATAATAACACCGTCAACTCCTGCTGCATAAACCATGTTATTGCTGCCAAATGAAACTGTCCGAAGATTACTTGTTATGCCGCTTGTTTGCTGCACCCATATAGTCCCGCCATTTGTTGATCTGAAAACCCTGCCGTTATCACCCA
Source organism: Ignavibacteria bacterium (assembly GCA_030835005.1). GTDB lineage: Bacteria > Bacteroidota > Ignavibacteria > Tepidaquicellales > OLB5 > OLB5. The sequence continues at coordinate 5,385 of JAUQWT010000328.1, forward strand.
CAATAATGCCAAGTGAAGAACTTAAGAATGCAACATCATGCAGATCCTCATTTGTAACGCCGTTTACAGCAATCCAGCTAGAGCCGCCGCTAAGAGTGTATCGAATAGTCCCAACATCACCAACTACAAATCCTTTTTGATTATCAAGAAAATATACTGCATGCAGATTATTAGCTGTTCCGCTTGATTGAGTTACCCAGGTTTGCCCGTTGGATAGCCTTACAAGAAAGATCAAAGCAAATATCAGTATGAATAAAACTATGAAACCTGTAATGTGTTTATTGTTCTTCATTTTTCAATCCTCCTTCGGATATAAATTATACTACTTAAGAATCTTATTGCTGAGAAAACCCTGCTGTAATTTCAATCACGAAACAGACGGCCGTTTAGCTAACCGTCTGATTTCATTTATTCTTGATTGACAGGAGGAAAACTGTTAATCCGGAATTCCGTCTTTGTTATTGTCCTGGAACGCATTCTTGAATGAATTCCTGATGTTATTATCAATTGTATTAACATTCGCCGCGTTATTGGGATCCAATATGGTTGCACCGCTTGTGAACCAGGTGGATTTGTTGAACACAAGTGTCAAATTCTCTTTTTTCAGTTTAATGTTAGTTGGTTTATTGAAGTTGATAACAACATCCATTGACTTTTTTGATTTGTAAACAAAAGGAGTTCCGTTATACGTGCCTTTTATTATAAAAGAGTATCTCTGATTTTCCCCGGGGCCCTCCTTAAATTCAGGATCCGGTATTGACTGGCCGTCTTCGGCTTTGTGAATCTGGAATTTTGCTTTAGTGTAGATATCTCTTACTGTATACCCGGTCATTAACTCCTTCAGGCTTCCGTCAAGGCTCAAGTTCAATACGTAAGGTCCGGGATGGTGCAGCTGATTCAATCCGTCTCTTTCCCGCTCATACTGAATATCTGTAATCAGGGCCTTTGCTTCTGTGATAACTATTCCGGCAGAAGGATTATCAAACACGTTGTCATCTGCTTTTGTGTTTACGCTTAGATCTGTAGCTCCGCTTGGTATAACTATATCACCTCCAATATCGCAGCCTGCGATGAAAAATGGTGCTGTTACGATGAGTGAAATTGTGATTATTGCTTTTTTAATTTTATTTTTCTTCATGATATTTTTGATTTAATGCTTTTAATTTTTTTTGTTTATAATGCCCGTTTTACTGAAATTTCTGTTCTCTTTATCTCTTTCTCTGATTCTGTACTGACTGTTTCTCTTCGTTTACCTATCCCTTTCAAATCCGGCCAAATGGCCGGATTTGTTTTTCGGGATTATTGATTTGGACCTTTTTTTTGATACTTATCTTTATTGCTTATTACTTAACAAGAAGCATTTTCTTAGTTTCTCTGAAATCTGCTGTTGTGATCGAGTAGAAATATACGCCGCTTGAGTAATTTGAAGCATTCCATTTCACTTCGTATGTGCCCGCATTCATTTCGTTTCTTAATAATTCCTCTACTTTTCTTCCGGCGATATCATATATCGTTATGTTAACAGAACTCTGCTTGCTCAGTCCGAATTTTATTGTTGTAGAAGGATTGAACGGATTGGGGTAGTTCTGCGATACATAAAAGCTCTTTGGAATCTCTGAGTTATTTCCTGTAACCGGGGTCATTAATAGCTCAGTGGGCATGGTTTTTAACATTGTACCAAGTATACCGCCCACGTAAACGTAATTATCGGTGTTAAAGTAAAGCGCATAAAGCGGGTTGGCTGTAACCGTTGGCTGAATTATCCATGAAGCTCCTGCGTTAATTGATTTGATGATCTTGCCATCGCCTGCAATTGCATATCCATAGCTGCCCCTGAACTGAACATTGTTGTATCCGCCTGCCGGTGCTGGAAGCTGGATCCAGCTGCCCCCTGCATTTGTAGTTTTGAAAATGCCAGCGCTGCTTGAAATATAGCCTGTGTTATTGTCAACAAAGAATATGTTGTTTAATGTTGTGTTTGCCGGTGCAGGAACGCTCATTGGGCTCCAGTTGACTCCTCCATTTGTTGTTTTAATTGCTGCATTGTTGTCTCCAATTGAGAATCCGGTGTTTTCATTCAGAAAATCCAATGAACTTAACATGCCGACTCCCGGAACTACCGTTGGACTCCAGCTTGCGCCTGCGTTGGTTGTTTTTAATAATTTACCGTAAGAACCGGAAACAAAACCTGTGTTGGGATTAATGAAAAATACATCTGTGAAGATCTCGTTTGTTCCGCTTGTGTGTACTGTCTGCCAGTTTGTTCCGCCGTTTGTAGTTTTGTAAACTGTCAAACTTCCGGCAAGAAATCCTGTCTCTGCGTTAATAAATGCAATTCCGTATATTGGCAGGGTATAACCTGTTATCTGCGATACCCATGTAGCGCCTGAGTTCGTAGTTTTCAAAATATCGCCGCCGGAATATCCTGCCACCGCATATCCTGTGTTCACATCTACGAACTTAATATCTGAAATATATCCTTCGGTAACATAAGCCTGTGATACAAATGTTGCGCCTGCATTTGTTGAGCGTATTGTTGCTCCGTAAGAACCTAAAGCGTGAATAGAACCGCTTGGAGTAACATCTGCATCAAAATACTGCCTGCTGCTCTGATTACTTAATATGTGTTCCACCCAGTTACTTCCGCCGTCAATTGTTTTAGCAAAAGCTGATCCGCTTCCAAAAGCAAAGCCGGTGTTTGCGCTGGTGAAGTTTATTGACATGAAATCTATTCCGGCATCACTTAATACAAAGTTCCAGGTTGTGCCCCCATCAGTTGATCTGTACATTCTTCCTTCTTCACATCCTGCAAACACTGTATTGGCGTTCAGGTATTTAACGCTCATACATTGATAGCTTAACTGGTAAACTATTTGCCAGGTTGCTCCGCCATTTGTTGTTTTTATGATCTCTCCGCCAAATGAACCTCCTACTGCAATACCGTTATTGGCATCCCAGAAAGTTAGTTTGTACAGGTAATTTGCTCCGCCCGTTGTTTGAGTCTGCCATGAGTTGCCGCCATCTGTTGTTTTCCAGATCTTGCTTTCCATCAAAAAGAAACCTAATACATAACCTAAGTTTTGATTGATGAAGTGAATATCCCTTATGTAGAATAATGAATCGAATTGGCCTTCGCGCGGAAGATTCAATACCTGCCATGATTGTCCGCCATTGATGGTTTTCTGTAAATGCTGATTATCGCCGCCTGCATAGCCGGTGTTTAAATCAACGAAATCCATACTTAAAAATTTTCTTGATGTACCTGTCTGTACTTTTGTCCATGTAGTACCGTTATCATTTGTTTTGATCATTGTACCGAAATCACCTGCTGCAAAGCCTGTGTTATCGTTTACAAAATCTACAGCGTAAATTGAATTGCCCTGGGGCTTTGGATTCATCCACTCCCAGTCATCTGACATCTGTGAATAAGTAAATGTTGAAAGTAAAAATAAAACGAGGACTGTTGTTTTTGTAATTAATTTCACTTTTCTGTTCCTTTTTTGTTTTTTTGAGGTTTATTAATAACTTCTTTGAATTTTAGCGCTTTTATCAAGTCTTATGGGGCTTTTGATATTTCTTAAATATTGCCGTCCCTTCAACTACGGCAATAATAGCACATCATTTTTCATTTGTCAATACCTTTTTTAAAAAAAACCTGGACTATTTTCATAACTTCCTGAAAATTTAATCCTAAATTTTTTTTTCTTTGATATTCAAAGAGGCTTTGAAATAGCACTCAATATGTTAAAGTTCTTTAAGTGGATTTTCTGGTACTGGAGTATTCTACTCTCGTTTAGAATTAACATTAATCATTTACTTAAGTAAATTGCGCTTTTACTATTGTGATAAAAGCAAAGAAAAACGGACTCGCAAACCTCGCTTTTGGCATATACCATGGCAAGCTCCTTAAAAAACATTTCTACCGCATTCATCTTGCCGGCAGAAAGAATTTGGATAATATTAACAAGGATTCTCCGGTGATTCTATATGCAAATCACTCAAACTGGTGGGATGGATTCATAGCATATTTGCTTACCTCAAAAGTCTTGACCGTTGATGATTACCTTATGATGGATATAGAACAATTACAGAAATACAGGTTCTTTAAATATGTAGGAGTGTTCTCAGTCAACCGGAGTAATCCCAGGGATGCCCTGAAAACTATAGACTACGCAGCTGAGCTTTTGCAAGACTCAGGAAAATATTTGTGGGTTTTTCCTCAAGGTATAATGCAGCCGCAGGATATGCGCCCGATCGAATTCTTCGGCGGTACGGCAAAGCTTGCGGAAAAACTCGGAACCTTAAACCTTGTACCCGTTACCTTCAGGTATGAATTTCTCATGGAACAGCGCCCGGAAGTCTTCATTTCGATCGGTGAACCTGATATTTTTACTGGGAACTTGCCTGAAGATTTGACGCTGCGGATACAAAACAAGCTCACCAAAGATCTTGATGAGCTGAAAGAAAAGGTCATCAACGGCAATCCGGGCAATTTCGAAACGATCTTCGCGGGCAAATCATCCCGAAACAAAACTATAGATAGAATTGTCGATTAAACAAAATATCAAGATTTATTCCCTCGGCGCTTTCTGCCATCCCGCGCTCCCGCCTGTAGTGGCAGGTTTGCTTAGCGGGATCGGAGGGGTTAGGGTGGGGCTTTCATCTGCTTTATTATAACATACTAATAACAGCTATACTCTTCGTTCTAATGCTCATCTGCATATGGAATCTCTTTATACTTCGCAGAAGGAATTATCCTGCAATTCCCCGCACCGAACTCCCATTTATTTCCATACTTGTGCCGGCAAGAAACGAAGAACTGAATATTCGGGCAATTCTGACCTCGCTGCTGGAGCAGGACTATCCTAATTTTGAAGTCATTGTGCTGAATGATAATTCTGAAGATAAAACCGGAGAGATTGTTTCCGAAATAAAACAGTCTTATCCACAGCTTAAAGTGATCAGCGGTTTGCCTCTTGAATCAGGATGGACAGGAAAATGCTTCGCATGCAATCAGTTGTTTGAAGCATCAAAAGGGGAATTTATTCTTTTTACTGATGCAGATACAGTTCACTATCCAAATTCGCTCAAGGATTCCGTTACCATTGCCCTTAACAGAAAAGCAGACATGCTGACCCTTTTTCCCAAAATGCAAATGGTATCGCTTGCCGAAAAGATCATTATGCCAATGCTTTGGTTCACCGTTATGATGCTTCTGCCTTTTTACTTTGTCGATAAAAAAGGATATGTAAAATTTTCTATTGGAATTGGTCCGTTCATGATGTTCAAAAGGTCTGCATATGAGTTTATCGGCGGACACGCCGAAGTAAAAAACGCAATAGTTGAAGATGTGTGGCTTGGCAGAAGGATCAAAGAAATGGGATTACAGCTCATCGCTGCAGACGGCCGGAATGTGTTAAGCGTAAGAATGTACCGTAATTTTAAAGAGATCTGGGACGGCTTTTCAAAGAACATTTTTGCGGGATTTCAATTTTCCGCACTTTCTCTGTTTATGGTCAATTCTATCTATTTTTTGCTGTTTTTTCTTCCTTTTTTGTTGTTTTTTATTGAGCTATCTTTGTCATCCGGTGTTGATTACCTGCTGATTTTAACCGCTTTACAGGTCCTCATCCTTTATCTTTCACGCATCTTCATTTCAGCCCGGTTCAGGCTTGGCATAATATCAACAGTTCTGCATCCGCTTGGCGCTATTTCCGTTCCGGTTATTGCAATCAATTCGTGGAGATGGATTTCCTCCGGCGCCGGTGCAAAATGGAAGGGCAGAACATATAATCCCAAAAAATAATTTCCGGCTTTCACTTTCTAAAATGCAGCCGGCATAGTAAATAAAAAAACAATATGAAGATTTTTTCAATACTGCTTTTTGTTATTATTGCTTCAATCATAAACCTCCGCGCAGAAACCGTTTCATTCACAATGGCAGCCGAAGTGGAACGCACTGCTTCTGTTAATCTGCAGAAAGACTTTATTTCAGCTTATATAACTAACCTTGATATATACCCTAAATTTTTCCCGAACATAGTAAGCGTAACCAAACTGAATGATACTGAAAGCGAATGGGTTTACCGCGTTGAGGCTCCGCTTGCTACTCCCTACAGTCTGAGCTTTGTGCTTGAAGATAAAGGTTCTGCCGATACTTTATTGTTTGAATCGAAAGATAAAACTAAAGATTACTTATACTGCAAAGCTGTATTAAACCAGGTAGACGATAACAAAACAAAGATCGCATTTGTTTTTAAGATCAGCATGACCCGGGAAAAAGCAAGCGATGTACATTTTCTTGCCGGGATACTTGGTGAAAAATTCCTAAGCGAGCAGATGAAGGATAAGCTTGAAGGCGATCTTGAAACCTTTATTTCGAAGGCAACCAAAGATATGTACCTTGCAAACAGAACATCAGGAAAATAATCTCTCTGTTAAGAGCTCCGGCGGGCTTTTGAAGATTCTTACGGCAACTCTGCTTGTAATGTTTCCTGTGGGATTCTTTATTATGTTTACCGAATTTGGAAGGCAGTATATCTGGACAACTACAATCTTTCTGGGTTTGCAGGCTGTAATAATGGTTCTTCTTATGATCAAGCTTGCTGATCCGCTCTCTGTAATAATTACAACCTGCGCCATAATTATCGTTTCATACTTTACTGAATGGTGGGGAGTGAATACCGGAATTCCCTTTGGACTCTATAAATATACTGGAGTACTGCAGCCGCTCGTCAGCGGGGTTCCGCTTGCAATAGTATTTGCCTGGATCACTGTTGCATCAAGTTCATTCCTTGCGGCGCGCTCACTGCTTAAAACATGCGGCGGGCTGACGGTTCTTGTTGTCTCATCTGTATTTATACTTGCAACAGATCTTCTTCTGGAACCGTTTGCATCATTTGTCAATAATTACTGGATATGGCAGGGTGGAATGATCCCTGTGCAGAATTTTATAAGCTGGCTCATAATAGGTTTGATCTTTTCCATAATGCTGGGCTCGCTTATAAAATGGAAGCCGGTTCCGGCAAATGAATCTTCACTTTTGAAAATTCCGCTTATTATTATTGCAATTAATGTTGTCAATTTTTCTGCCGTGAATTTTGTTCACGGATATATAGTGATTACCGCTTTGGGGCTCTCCATTTTTGCAGTAATGATGCTTTCTGCAATTAAACTGCGTTTAAAATGAAGATCGAATACTTTATAGTGCTTGCCTTAAGCCTTGCAGCTCCGCTAATACTCAGCTTTAGCAAGAAACTGGATTTTTACAAATATCCCGCAAGGCTTGTTCTATCTATCGGTATTCCGTTTGTAATATTTATCATTTGGGATTTCATTGTAACCGCCCGCGGGCATTGGAACTTCAACCCGGTTTATACAGTTGGGCTTAGAATATATAATCTCCCTATTGAAGAAGTTCTGTTCTTTATTGTTATCCCATTCTGCGGCATTTTCACATGGGAATGCGTGAAATATTACTCAAAGGATAATAAGTGAAAGAATATACTCTTCTCGCATTTATTTCGGTTGCACTGGCTGTTGGAGTTGATCTATTTTTGCGGACAAAGCTTCTGACAAACAAAAAATTCTGGATCTTCTGGGCTGTAATGTTCGTGTTAATATTCATCGTAAACGGCTATTTAACATGGAGGCCAATTGTTCAATACGGCGAAGGTCATTACCTTGGATTGCGTTTATTCACAATTCCGATAGAAGATTTCCTCTACGGCTTCAGTCTGTTAACGATGAACATCTCCATCTGGGAATATTTTACAAGGAAACATAAAATATAGAAATATATAAAACTTCAAAAAGCTTTAATGACCACTCCCTTCTCCTTTTAGGAGAGGGGCTGGGGGTGAGGTAAACAAAAAAACTTGAAGAAAAAAATAATAGTTATCGGCAGCGGTTTCGGAGGACTTGGAGCAGCAATACGTCTTGCTGCAAAAGGGTATGATGTTGAGATTTTCGAAAAGCTAGATAAACCCGGCGGAAGAGCCTATGTATATGAGATTAACGGCTTCAAGTTCGATGGCGGCCCAACGGTAATTACTGCTCCCTTCTTATTTGATGAACTCTTCGCGCTGGCGGATAGAAAAACAAGTGATTACTTCACGCTTAAACCTCTTGATCCATTCTACCGCATATTTAATGATAAACACGAGTTTTTCGATTACAATTCAGATACAGATTTTACCCTAAGCCAGATCGATAAATTCAATCCGGCGGATAAGCAGGGATATCTTGACTTCATTAAAACAGCAAAGGCTATTTTTCAAAAGGGATTTGTCGAACTTGCCGATAAACCGTTTCTTAATTTTTCTGACATGATGAAGATCGTGCCGGATATGATAAAACTCCGCTCACAGAAATCGGTTTACAGTTACACATCATCATTCATAAAAAATGATTTCCTGCGTCAGTGTTTTTCATTTCATCCCCTGCTTGTAGGCGGCAATCCGTTTGATACTACTTCGATCTATGCTCTAATACATTATCTTGAACGTGAATGGGGTATTCACTACGCAATGGGCGGAACGGGCACAGTTGTAAACGGGCTTGTAAAATTCTTTCTTGAGCTTGGAGGAAAGATTCATTACAACTCCGAAATTAAAGAAATAAATATTAAGAACCGGAAAGTTACGGGCATTTCGCTTGGTGATAATACTTTCATTCCGGCAGATTCCGTTATCTCAAATGCGGATGTTGCTTTTACATACCGCAGTATGATAACAGAAGAGCACCGCAAGAAATTCACCAACCGGAAAATTGAGAAAATGCGCTACAGCATGTCGCTTTTTGTGATATATTTCGGTTCCAGAAAGAGATACAATGATGGCAGCATCGCCCATCACAATATAATTCTGGGACCAAGGTATAAAGAGCTGTTAAATGATATTTTTAAGCGCAAGATTTTAGCTGAAGATTTTTCATTATATTTGCATATGCCAACCTTAACAGATCCCTCCGTGGCGCCTGAGGGATGTGAGGGATTTTATGTTCTTTCGCCGGTTCCGCATCTTGGCTCAGGTATTAACTGGATCGATGAAGCTAAACCATACCGTGATAAGATCATGCAGTTCCTGGGAGAAAGCTACCTGCCCGGCATTGAAAGTGAAGGGAATATTATTGCAGAGCATTACATCGATCCTCTGCATTTTCAGAATAACTTAAACAGTTATTTAGGCTCAGCATTTTCAGTTGAGCCTGTGTTAACGCAATCAGCATGGTTCCGCCCGCATAACCGCAGCGAAGAGTTTGATAACCTTTATTTTGTCGGGGCGGGCACACATCCCGGAGCAGGCTTGCCCGGTGTTTTATCCTCTTCAAAGATCGTCGAAAAGCTGATAGGGTAAAATCTTTACAATATGTAATTCCCCTCTTGGGAGGGGTGATTTTGCCGAAGGCAAAGACGGGGTGGGTTTTGACAAAGTGGCATTTAATACTAAATACTGATAAATGAAAGAACTGTACGGAAATATTGCCAACATTACACCAATGAACTGCACTTTTGAAGAGTGCCGCGATTACACGCGCAATTTTGCAAAGAGTTTTTACTTCTCATCATTTTTACTGCCAAAGGAAAAGCGCGCTGCTGCTTATGCTATATATACTTTTTGCCGCTATGCAGATAATATTGTTGATATTCACGGCAAGAACTTAAATCCCGGCATCCGCCGCCAGTTTGATGAGCTTAGAGAATTCCTGGATGATATTTACAGCCCGGGCGGTTTCACAGGCAAATATTTTTCTGCATTTGCTGTGACCGTCAGAAAATACAGCATCCCGAAGAAATATTTCCTCGAGCTGATCGAAGGTGTTTGCATGGATACCGAGCACAGCCGGTACAGTACTTTCCCGGAACTTGAAAATTACTGCTACAAAGTGGCCTCTGTTGTTGGGCTTATTATGACGGAAATATTCGGTTACTCGCATAAAGCTGCGCTGCCTTATGCTGTTTATCTTGGAAAAGCAATGCAGCTTACTAATATTTTGCGCGATATCCATGAAGATTACTTAATGAACAGGGTTTATCTGCCTCAGGATGAATTGAGGTGCTTTGAATATTCTGAAAGTGAGATTCACGGAAGAGTTATCAATGATAATTTTTCAATTATGATGCGTTTTAATATAGATAGAGCCCGCGCATATTACAAGCTTGCTTCACATGGGTTCCCTTACCTTACAAACGACGGCTCAAGAACAACTGTTGTACTTATGTATAAAATTTATTCCGGAATACTTAATGAAATTGAAAATTGCGGGTATGACGTTTATTCCGGCCGTCGCTTTGTTAGCACTGCCCAAAAACTCCGCTTAACGGCGGCTTATCTGCTTAATCCCCGTGAGCGAAAAAAATTCTCACGCCTGCCGGATTCCAAACACCATGAACGTGTCCGAGAGCTTTTCCCCAACATGAATTTTGACATGTAAGTATCTCACCAACTAAACCATTCCTGTTAAAACTAAATCCGATTGAGTTCAGAAGTAAATATTTGATGTTGAATTCTCCCCAAACGGATAATTCAAGTCTTTGATTTTGAGTTATTTATAATAAATACCGTAACTTGGAGTCATTTATCATATTTTTGCAGCAATAGTTTACTTATCTTTGTATAGTAAACTACTGTTTTATGTGGTTCGGAATTCAAAAAGTCCACCCTGCAATTTGTTTTTCAATTCTTTCGCTTTTATTTTGATTCTCCTCAGCACTATCTTAAATTTTGATGTCTGAGGATTCCTGATTGGAGAATTCAGGACTGTATATCAATGATTTCTAAAATCATAATCTTATGAAAAGCTTCATAGCTGTACTTCTTATTATCCCCTACGCTTTTTTGTTCACCGGTCAAAAAGATTCGTCGGGTACCTTTTTGAAGGAATTATCCTTCAGCGCAGAAATTGATTTCTGCAGCTCTTATCTGTACAAGGGCGTTGTTTATAGTGAAGGTTTCGTTGTTCAGCCATCCCTCAGAGCAGCTTATAAAGATCTTACTCTTGGTGCATGGTGGAATACTAATCCATACCTCAAAGAAGATCAGGCAGCTGTTTCTGAATTTGATCTCTCGCTTTATCACACGTTCGAAACAGGCAATCTGAGCATTACGAACACTGTTGCTGTATATTTCTACTATGGAACTGACGCGTACCCAACTACTGCTGAGTATATTCTATTTGCATCTTATAGCCTCGAGAGTTTTGGCTTTCAAAATGATCTTTCAGTGGACTTCATAGATAACCCGGGGGCACTTATAGTTACGCACGGAATATCTTATACTGTCGATCTCACGCCATGGCTGCAATTCGGATCTGCGGCTAATCTCTCCTGGGCAAACGGGTTATACAACGAAGTAAATATCGGCCTTCGAAAATCTGCCTTGAATTATATTGGAATTGACCTGGCTTTTACTATCAACACTTCTTCCGGATTTTACATTAAACCGCATTATCAATACAATGTAGTTACAGATCGCGAGCTGCAGGATTATATCGGGAAGCAGAATTCATCCTTCGGGGTCCTGAGCGGATATAACTTTTGAAGACTTCCTTTTTCAATAATACGCAGCGGAGTATTATATACCTGTTGATAGCCTTGGCGCTGCTTGTGGCAACGGGTCTGCATATTTACAAAGAGCTGGAAAACTCGAGGATCTCGCTTATGCTTGTGGATGAGGATAAGGAAAACACAAAGCTCCTAAAGAATATCATCACCTTAAAATCCGCTTCGCTGAAAGTTTTTACCGAAGATTATACATATTGGGATGACATGCTTCTATTCGCCTCTACCGGGGATACTGCCTGGGCAACCGAAAATATTGTTGCTTCGGCTCAGACTTACAAATCTGATTACGCGTGGGTTTTTGATAAAAACTTTCGTCTTACATATTTCTTTTCAGCTTCGGGAAACCTATTGAGTGACTCTGCGTTAATATCTGCAGATATAGTCAGGAAACTGACCGGTAAAAACCGTTTCTTCGAATTCTTCGCAAAAAGTGATTCGGGAATAGTCGAAATAAGAGGCGCCACAATTCATCCTACCTCTGACCCACTGAGAATTACCGATCCGGGCGGGTATTTCGTAGTAGGCAGACTATGGTCAGAACAGTGGCAGACCGAGCTTTCTTCCGTGACAAATTCATCTATAGAGATCATTGATCCAAAAATGCCCGATAATTCCGGGCATGATGGATCCTGGAATTCATTTCAAATTAAGAGCCTGTTGATGCTCAAAGACTGGCAGCAGAAACCTATCGCAAGCGTTCAGTCATCCCGGGAAGCTACTATCATCAAAATTATACACAAGCAGGTTCAGCGGGAATTTTACATAATTGTAATATTTATTTCGGGAGTTTTAGTTCTCGTAAGTTTATCGCTTTACTATCTTGTGAACCTTCCTCTTAAAAAAATATCCAGAAGCCTGAAGGAAAATAACCCGCTTTACCTCTCCGGCCTGACGGGTAAAGGAAACGAGTTTGGCGAAATGGCAAGGCTGGTGGGAGAATTCTTCCTGCAAAAGAAGGAACTGTTGAAGAAAATTGAGGAACAGGCAGAAGCAGAGGAAAAAATTAGACAATCCGAAGAAGTGCTGAAGCATTCACTTAAAGAAAAAGAGGTGCTTCTTAAAGAAGTTCATCACCGGGTTAAGAATAACCTGCAGATTATAATCAGCCTCATCAGGCTGCAGACAAGCCGCATTGCAAACAGGGTAACGGTTGAACAACTTCATACAAGCCTTAACAGGATAAAATCAATAGCGCTGGTACATGAAATGCTTTACGGCTCGCATGACCTGGCAAACATTGATTTTGGTATCTACATTCAAAAGATCACATCTTCACTCAGAGACATTTATCTTTCCAGCCAGTATGATATCAAGATAGATATTTCTGCAAATAATGTTTTTCTGGGTGTAGATTCAGCAGTTCCGTGCGCCATAATAATTAACGAACTTGTCACAAACGCTATCAAGCATGCCTTCGGCAGATCAAAAAAAGGTAATATCAGCATTTCGTTGAATACTGAAGGTGGTTTCCATGTTTTAAATGTACATGATAATGGTATAGGTATGTCAAAAGAAATTGATATTTACAATACTGAGTCTCTTGGAATGCATCTTATTAGTTCACTTACCGAACAGCTCGACGGCACTCTTTCTGTAAGAACAGAGGGTGGCACATCCTTTACGCTGAAATTTAAGGAAGAAATCTAGACTGGTAATCCCGCAAAACAGATTTTTATCTTACTTCATGGCCGTAAAAACTCCCTGACCTTTGTGTTTTAGTAATGAAAACCATTGACTTTTAATTGCGTTTTTGTTGTTTCTTTTGTTTTTCCATGTTTTCTGGCAATCACTTTTATATTTCTATTCTTAAGCCTAAGAGTTATTTTTTGTCTGTATGGCAAACAGTCTCCGCGAAAAAGCTATTGATACCGAAAACAGGCTGAAAAAAAAACTCTATGCAAGAATTCCGGGTTATGTTTTCAGCAATGACCTCTTTGAACGCCTGGTAAAAGATTCGCTTAACATAAATTCAGTATGGATAGATGCCGGATGTGGTAACAACAGCCTGGTATATGAATTTTCGGATATTGCTCCCCGTGGAACGGGTATTGATGAAGTTATACACCCCGAAATGCTTACTCCTATGGACCGGTTCATAAACACTACTCTTGAGAGTATTCCCTTTGAAGATAATTCTGTTGATCTTATAACGGCAAATATGGTTGTAGAGCATATTGTAAATATTGATAGTGTCCTCAGGGAATTCCGCAGAATACTGAGGCCCGGCGGAAAATTCATTTTCAGAACAACAAACAAGAACTATCCAACGCTTTTTTTGGGCAATTTACTCCCAAAAAGACTCAAAGATAAGATCATATTCCGGATATTCGGAGTAAGTTCTCATGATATTTTTGTGACAACTTATCCTGCCAACACTCTGAGTAAGATAAGGAAGGTTTTTGCATCCGGCGGTTTCAATATTGATCTTCTTCTTGCTGTTGAAGATCTGCATATGTTCAATCCCTTAGTATTCGAGATCTCTTATTTTTTATACCGACTGCAGAGAATGAAAATGTTCAGCGGACTGAGAAATTGCATAGTTTGTTCTGTTTCAAAAATATAATTTTATTTTTTTATGAAAAGCTACGGCTCGGCTAATATTAAAATTGCGCTTCTTGTAACCGGTGTGGTGATTATCATCGCTACGCTTATTTATACACAGGTGCTTGTAAGCGATATTCTTGAGCGCGAGCGCGATATTGCAAATCTTTACGCAAAGTCGATCGAGTTCATAGCAAACGGCGATAGCGAGTCGGGGGAGTATAACTTCATATTCAACAATGTGGTTAATTCCAACTCCATCAATTTCCCGATAGTTGTTACGGATGCCGCAAGTAAATCACCCACTTTTACAAAGAACCTCGAAATAGATTCAACTCTGCCAAAAGAAAAGCAGCAGCAGCTCATCCGCGAAATGGTGCTGGAAATGGATGAGGTGAACCAGCCCATTAAAGTATCGTATCAGGATTCTTTAATACTAAGCTACGTTCATTACGGGCAAAGCAAGCTTGTAACACGCTTAAAGCAATTGCCTATTGTTCAGTTCATGGTTGCAGGCATATTTATCTTCCTGGGTTATTTTGGGTTCAATTATATCAAGCGCACAGAGCAAAGCAATATCTGGGTAGGGCTCTCAAAAGAAACCGCGCACCAGCTTGGTACGCCGCTTTCCAGCCTGATGGGCTGGAACGAGCTTATAAAAGAAAATGCGGCAAGGGCAGATAAGGTCAGTTCTTTGGCAAACGAAATGTCAAACGATATTGACCGCCTGAGCAAAATAGCAAACCGTTTCTCCAAGATCGGCTCGAGACCGGATCTTAAACCGGGCAGCGTGCATGAGATAATTGAAAAGGTCGTTTCATATTTCAAGATACGCATACCTACTATAAACACAGGCACGTTTGAGGGCAGCTCAAAGAAGAAGGTTGATCTCATCATAAAGGGTTCAACCGATGCAGTTGCGCTAATAAATCCTGACCTGTTTGAATGGGTAATAGAGAACCTTACAAAAAACGCTCTTGATGCAATAGAGAACGCCGCAGGCAGTATTACCTTTGATATAGAAGAAAAAGGGAGCCACATATTCATTGATGTAACCGATACAGGTAAAGGAATTGATCTTAGATTTAAGAAAGATATTTTCCGCCCGGGATACAGCACTAAGCAAAGGGGCTGGGGGCTGGGGTTAAGCCTTTCCAAAAGGATCATCGAAACTTATCATAAAGGCAAACTGCTTGTTAAAGATTCCGAACCGGGCAAAGGCACAACATTCAGGATAAGGCTGGATAAGAATGTATAATTGCTTCCGGCATCCAAATTATCAATTTCATAAGGAGCAAATCAGAAATGTTTGGTAAAAAAAACGGCGAAAGTGATCTTTTGAAACAGCGTATTACAGAATGCCCCGTATTCTCCGGCATCAGCTCTGCAGAGCTCAGGGCACTGCTTGAAATTGCGCACATAAGAGATTATTCCGAAGGTGAAAAGATCTTCGAAGACGGAACTATCGGGCTTTGTTTCTATATAATAGTTACCGGCAGCGTCCGCATGGTCTCAGAGCAGGAAGGAAACCTTAAGATACTTCGCGAACTTCCCGCAGGAGCGGGTTTTTCTGAAGTTCACCTTTTTAGCGAATTAAGGCACAGTTTAACCTGTGTAGCTGCCGAGGTTAGCCGCCTGGTAGTTTTTGCAAAACCTGACCTGGAAGAACTTATTAAGATAAAACCACGGCTGGGCAACAGGATCCTCCTGCGGTTTCTAAAGCTCTTCGGCGAGACTCTTGAAGAGCTTTATCGTGAAAACAAAATGCTCAAACACAAGCTTCATCCATAGCTGAGGTCGTCTCGGCTGAATTGTTAAATTCCGCTTCCCGGAAAATACTTTATTGTTTAAAAAATACATTGCATACATAAATGGTTTATTTAAAAGCCGTGCTTCCGTCATCGGTTCGCTTGTCGTTTTCAAAATCGCATTCCAGATCATTGTTATACAAAGCGGATTGCGCTGGCTGACGGCAGATGATTACAGCCGCACAGTCATTTCATGGGATTGGCTCCGGGATCCGAGGGTTTATTCAGGGGTATGGCTAAGCTCTCACTTCTGGCTGAACGGAATGTTCATCTGGCTGTTTAAAGATCTTACTCTGGCTCCCGTTATTGCAAGCACAGCATTTTCAATTCTAACTCTGGTGTACCTTTATCTCCTCTTCGAAAAGATATTCACGCGCCAGGTTGCAGTGATATCCTGTCTCATATATGCTGTCTTCCCGTTCCAGGTGTGGCTTAGCACATCTGCTATGCCCGAAACTCCTTTTTTCTTTTTCGTTACGGCTGGAATATATTATTTCATCCGTTGGGAATCCATGATGCAGCTGCATTCTGAAAAAAATTCCGGGCTGTACCTGATCATATCTGCTCTGTGTTTTGCCTTCGCTAATATGCTTCGCTATGAAGGCTGGTTCTTCACAATGACTTTCGTAATAATTACCGCCATTATTTCCTTCAGAAGATACCGGCTCCGCAAAATACTCTTTGTCAATTTCTGGCTGGCAATGATATCATCTGTATCAATTCTTTGGTGGCTGTGGCAAAACTACCATGATTACGGTGATGCATTTTTCTTCATTAAAGAAACCACCAAGATCTATGCAGGTTTAAGCAGTGCGGGATTTCTGCAGCGGAGTATTCAATACCCTTTTTTCATTTTCTACATTGCGCCACTTACTACAGTGCTTGGCCTGTGGAAAATTGTGCAAACTATCCGCAAAAAACCAAAGGGATTCATCGGGAATTTCTCTTTAATGCGCGTATTTCTGCTCTTCAATCTTGTTGAGCTTCTTCTGCTCATGTTCAGCGGAATAGTGGGCTCCGGCGGCACTAATATGATCTCGCGATACATTGTCCTTAATGCAATACTATTCTTTCCCTTTGCTATATGGCAGCTGGCGGATCTCAGGAAGTATATTCTGATTGGCGGTGCAATAATTCTAATTGTAGTCAACATGGTATGGAGCTTCTAC
>JAUQWT010000329.1 GCA_030835005.1 Ignavibacteria bacterium
CCAGAATTATCCTAACCCGTTTAATCCTTCCACATCAATCAAGTATTCTTTAAAGCAGGGCACTTGGGTTACGATTATCTTGTATAATATTCTGGGACAAGAAGTTAAAAAACTTATAGATAATTACCAAGATGCAGGTTACGGAAGTGTCGTTTGGGATGGAACTAATAATTATGGAAACAACGTCTCAAGCGGTATTTACTTCTACAAATTAATTGCTGGAGATTTCGTCGACCAAAAAAAGATGGTTATTATCAGATAACTACAAAAATTCTAATTATATCTAAAATATGAGAACTCAATTAACTAAGTATAATTCAAAACTGGCTCTGTTGATAATGTTTTTCCTGAGTAGTACGATTTGTGCTCAACAGGGATGGTATAACATGAACGTTTCATTCGGAGGTGGAGCTATATTTTTTAAAGATTTGAACAATGGAATAATTGGAAATTATAAAACTACAAACGCAGGCGAGTCATGGGTCTTTATGGGAAATATTACTGGGGGTAGTTCACTTTCATTCCCATTACAAACTACAGGTTACGGTACTAATGCAAATTATATCCTTAAAACCACAAGTTTTGGTGATAACTGGGTCACCCAAATTAACCCTACTTCCCAATTCTTAAATAGTATAAGTTTTCCTGATGTTAACACAGGTTTTGCTTGCGGTGGTGGCGGTACTTTAATTAAGACGACAAATGGCGGAAATAATTGGTTTATAGTCGAGCCAATTAATCAGTCACTTAAGTTTGCCTTTTACTTCTCAAGTGTTTTTTTTACTGACGTGCAAACCGGATATATTGCCGGCAGCAAATATGCCGGAGATACAAGCGTTTTTATCAAAACAACCGATGGCGGAGTTAACTGGAATGTTCAGCGCTTCACCATTTCAAACTGGGGTGTATTTACATCAATGTTTTTTATTAATTCAAGTACTGGTTTTATAGGTTCCGCAACTCATGCATATGTTCTAAAAACAATAAACGGGGGAGCCAACTGGAATCAAGTTATGATACCAACAACAAACTCTATATATTCAATGTTTTTCCCAAGTGCCTCTACCGGATATGCCAGTTGTTTCGGTGGGCAGGTACTTAAGTCAACCAATAACGGCAACAACTGGTTTTTGCAAACCACAGGTACAGGCAGTGTATTATACAGCATATTTTTCATAAACGATTTAACTGGTTATTGCGCAGGAAATAATAATACCGTTTTAAAGACAACAGACGGTGGCGGCGCCCCTATTGGGATAACACCCATAAGCAATGAAGTACCGCTGGATCTCAGGCTGGAGCAGAATTATCCCAATCCGTTTAATCCAACAACAAATATTGAATTTTCAATACCAAGATCATCATTTGTAAAGCTTGTTGTTTTTGATATGCTGGGGCGTGAAGTTGAAACACTATTGAATGAAAATCTTGCTGCCGGCACTTTTAGAGCAGACTGGAACGCTGCCGGTTATCCAAGTGGCGTGTATATCTATATTCTCAGCTCCGGAGATTTCAGGGAAACAAAGAAAATGATATTTGTAAAATAGAAGCGCTGTATTTAATTGCTTTTTTTGTTGTAACTATTTAGTTATATTTGTAGCACATGATTTTTTAGGGGTGCTTCCATAAAAGGAGGCTGAGACTATACCCTCAAAACCTGATCCGGGTAATGCCGGCGTAGGAAAACAGAATAAGAACGTTTATCCTGTAATATCTTTCCTGCACCGGATGGAAGATGGAACAGGGTAAACGTTTTTTCGTTGTATGAATTTGTGTTGTTGGTGAAAAACAGCAACAACGGGGGATGGTTACAGCAGTCACGTCAACAACCAGAGTGAGAATAATAAATTAATATAATAGTAACCGCCGAGGCGGATCATTAGAGGAATAAAATGGAAAACAAAACAAACGGTAACAGTATCGGAAATGGTAATCTTAATGGCAACGGAAACGGTCAATTGCCGAAAGAGGAATTCCTTCCCAAAAGCAAAAAAGTTTATGTTGAGGGAAAGCTATTCAAGGATATCAGGGTGCCGTTCCGTGAGATCGAGCTTTCCGATACACGCCTGCATGATGACTCAATTGAAAAAAATGAGTCACTGAAAGTTTATGATGCAAGCGGTTTGTGGGGTGACCCAAGTGTTAAATGCGATCCGCGCAAAGGCTTAACACCAATCCGCATTGACTGGATCAAAAACCGCGGCGATGTTGAGGAGTATGATGGCCGCGTTATTACTCCGATTGATAACGGGTATGAATCAACACAGGAACTTGAACAGGCACGCGAGGCAAAAAACGGCAAGCTGGAGCATTTCCCCGGCTTAAGGCGTAAACCGCTTAAAGCAAAAAACGGCGGCAATGTTACGCAGATGCACTATGCGCGCAAAGGCATCATTACGCCCGAAATGGAATACATTGCCATCCGCGAGAACCTGGGCAGGCAGAAAGAAATTGAATTCGGACTGGCAAATGACCTGAACAGAAGCGGCTTGAACTGGCAGCATAAGGGAGAGTCGTTTGGCGCAAACCTGCGATCATACATCACCCCGGAGTTTGTAAGGGATGAAGTTGCAAGAGGCAGGGCGATCATTCCTGCAAATATTAATCATCCGGAATCCGAGCCGATGATTATCGGCAGAAATTTCCTTGTAAAAATAAATGCAAATATAGGCAACTCAGCCGTGGCATCATCAATAGACGAAGAAGTTGAAAAAATGCGCTGGGCAACGAAGTGGGGGACAGATACTGTAATGGATCTATCCACCGGTAAAAATATCCATGAAACCCGCGAGTGGATCATACGTAACTCGCCCGTGCCAATTGGCACCGTGCCAATTTACCAGGCGCTTGAAAAAGTAAATGGCAAAGCCGAAGATTTGACGTGGGAGATTTACCGCGATACATTAATAGAGCAGGCAGAGCAGGGAGTGGATTATTTCACAATCCATGCAGGTGTGCTGCTGAGGTATATTCACTTAACGGCTAACAGAGCCTGCGGAATAGTATCACGTGGCGGAAGCATAATGGCTAAGTGGTGCCTTGCTCATCACAAAGAAAGCTTTTTATATACTCACTTTGATGAGATCTGCGAGATAATGAAAACGTATGATGTATCGTTTTCGCTTGGTGACGGCTTAAGGCCGGGCGCGATTGCAGATGCAAATGACCGCGCTCAGTTTGCAGAGCTTGAAACTCTTGGCGAGCTTACAAAAATCGCATGGGAGCATGATTGTCAGGTTATGATAGAAGGTCCGGGACACGTACCGATGCATATGATAAAAGAGAACATGGATAAACAGCTTGAGATCTGCCACGAAGCGCCGTTCTACACACTTGGACCGCTTACGACAGATATTGCACCGGGATACGATCATATCACAAGTGCTATCGGCGCGGCTATGATAGGCTGGTACGGTACTGCAATGCTTTGTTACGTTACCCCAAAAGAGCATCTTGGCTTACCAAATAAAAAAGATGTTAAAGATGGTGTTATCACTTATAAACTTGCAGCTCATGCGGCTGATCTTGCAAAGGGTCACCCGGGAGCGCAGGTTAGGGATAATGTGCTTTCCAAGGCGAGATTTGAATTCCGCTGGGAAGACCAGTTTAATTTGTCGCTTGATCCTGATACTGCGCGAGAGTTCCATGATGAAACTCTTCCGGCCGAAGGCGCGAAGCTGGCGCATTTCTGTTCAATGTGCGGTCCGCATTTCTGCTCAATGAAGATCACCGAAGATGTGCGCAAATACGCAAAATCACTTGGTATGAAGGAAGAAGAAGCGCTGATTAAGGGAATGGAAGAAAAGAGTAAAGAATTTGTCGAATCCGGAGCAGAAGTTTATGTGAAATAATTGTCATTCTGAGGAATGTAGCGACGAAGAATCCATTGATGTATTGGATGCTTCACTACGTTCAGCATGACAAAATGATTTTAGTCATCATTGTTGTTTTAATTGGATTAATAAGAGGAAATTTAAGATAATTGTCAATACGAATGAATACTTTGCGTCTTAGCGTCTTAGCGGTTGCCTTGCTTTTTATGGGCTCAATATTGCAGTCACAGGAGTTACCCAAAGGAGCAATTCAGATATTTCCCGAGAGTATTAAGTGGGTAGATGCACCATCACCGCTTCCGCCGGGATCGCAGATTGCAGTACTTGAAGGCAATCCAAAAGAAACGGGAATGTTTACGATGAGGGTTAAGCTTCCGCCGGATTACTCAATACCAATTCACTTACACCCCAAAGAAGAGAGGGTGACAGTTCTGGAAGGTGCAGTGTATGTTGGATTCGGAAGTTTTGTCGATACGGCTAAAGCGCAAAAGTTCACAGCGGGCTGCTTTTATGTGAATCCCGAAAACAAGGAGCATTTTGTCTATACACAAAGCGAGGGTTGTATTTTTCAGGTCACAGGCATGGGACCGTGGGGGATAAATTATACTGAGGATTTCTAGGACGGATATCAGGACAGAATATGCCAATTAAGGCGAAAGTTAATGCAAAGACTATTATAGAAGCGCCAATTGAACGTTGTTTCCTGCTTTCTTTGAGCGTTGATCTTCATGTGCTTTCGGCAAAAGCTACTAAAGAAAAAGCAGTTGCAGGCAAGACAAGCGGAATACTTGAATTAGGTGACAGCGTTACATGGCTTGCAAAACATTTTGGGATTTACCAGAAGCTAACGAGTATGATCGTTAAGTATCAATACCCCGATTACTTCTGGGATGAAATGATGAAAGGGCCGTTCAAAACATTCAGGCATGAACATTATTTTGAGTTCAAAGATGGTAAGACTGTAATGAAAGATATTATTGATTTTGAATCACCAGGTTCTGTGTTTGGTAAGATGGTAAATAAGTTGTTCCTTGAAAAGTACCTTGAGAATTTTCTGGAAAGAAGAAACAAAGTTATTAAAATGTTCGCTGAGACTGACAGGTGGAAAAGCATTCTGCAGGAAAGCGAAAATTAATCCCGGGTTTATATCCGTACTAAAATGAGTAATAAATCAATTATCATAGGCGGCGGAATTATAGGGCTCTCTCTTGGCTGGCAATTAGTAAGAAAAGGCGAAGAAGTTGCAATATACGAAAGCGGCCGCGCAGGCACCGGAGCAAGTTATGCGGCAGCGGGTATGCTGGCTCCCCAGGCTGAAATGGGGTTTGAAGATATTGAACTCTTCTACCTGTGCAGGAAAAGCCTTGAGATGTATTCACAATTCTCTGAGGAGTTGTTTGCTGATAGCGGCATATTGGTTGAGGTTGAAAGAACCGGATGCATATTACCTGCATTTGATAGGGATGATAACGAGCGGCTAAGGAGGCTGTACGATTTCCGCGAAAAGATCGGCATGCCTGTTGTATGGCTTAGCGGAACTGAAGCACGCGAGATTGAGCCGTTCCTTTCTCCCCGGTGCACGGGAGCAATCTGGATAGACGACGATGCTCAGATAAATAACCGTAAGCTTCTTGAAGCACTGAAGATCGCATTCCAAAAATGCGGCGGTAAACTGTTTGAAAATTACAAAGTCGAAGAAATCGTTTTTTCAGGCGGCAAGACATCTGGAGTAATGGTAAGGGGAGAAGAAATCCATTGCACTAACGTTGTTGCTGCAGCAGGTTCGTGGTCAAAACAGATCGGGGGACTACCGGAAAATCTATTACCGCCCGTTAGACCCGTTAAAGGGCAGATTATTAATCTAAGGTTAAACGATTCATGCCGCGTAACAAAAGTAGTCCGCGCGCCGGATGTTTATCTGCTTCCAAAAAGCGATGG
>JAUQWT010000330.1 GCA_030835005.1 Ignavibacteria bacterium
GCTTGTAATAAATCTGCCTGCTCCGATAACAACGGGGAGCAATTCAAGAAACATAACGGTACTTGTCAATCCAAGCTTATGGTTCACAAGCGGCGGTAACTTCTTAGATCCAAGGAATTCAGGCAATGAGAATCAGATAGACGACAATCTGAAGAATTCCTTCAAAAGAGCATTCAAAGATGACAATAAGGACGGATTACCCGATGATAATTAACAGAGCTTGCCTGTTAATAACCGAAGATACCATGGGGGACGGTTAATTAACATTGCTTCATGAGGCTTCTTTCAGGTGGGGAGGAAGCCTCTTTTTTAAAAGAAAAGATTGAGACACATGGCTGTTAAAAGATATATTAACAGTAACTTAAACAAGACAAATATACTTCAAATAGGACTTGACATACGTGCAAAATAATATTATCATTGCCGTAGTTAAAAGGACGGCAAACATTAAATGAAAGAAATAGTTAAAAATTTAGAAGCTCTGGGATTCACAAATTACGAGTCAAAAGTATTTTGTGTACTGTTTGAGGGAAACCTGATGACAGCAAGCGATATAGCCAAAAAGGCTGAGATCGCAAGATCATCTGCGTATGACATCCTTAAATCATTCACCGAAAAAGGAATATGTAATGAAATCCACACCAGCTCAGTTGCGAAGTATGAGATAATTGATCCAAAGGTGGTTCAGGATAAGATCGAGAAAGAGATACACGACTCATACAAGATGAAAACAACAAGATTGAAAGATTCTTTTGACCAGCTCACTCCACTTTTTAAAGCAAAGGAACTTGAGGGAGAAAAAGTCGATGTTGAGCTCATCAAAGGTTTCAACAAACACCGTTATGCAAAGTTCATGCAGCTTTGGCATGATTCAGAAAAAGAACTCCTGCTGATGAATAAACTGGAAGGACATGTTGACAGCACTACAGATGAATTTGCAAGGAACTTTGTTAAAAAAGGCGGAGTAGTTAGATCTCTTTACGAGGCAAATTATGATTTTAAGATCAAAGTTGAGGGCCAGTGGCAGACGATCACACCGGGTAAACTTGTTGATTTTGTAAACGAACTTCAGGATGACGGAGGCGAGGTAAGGCTTACTGATAAGATATACCAGAACGTGGCAATATTTGACCGTAAGGTTGTATTTATCAGTTTAGTTGATCCCACAATATCAAGATACAATAGAAGCGATATAGTGGTCAAGAATCAGAATTTCGCGGAATCAATGGCCTTATTTTTTGAACAATCATGGCAGAAAGCTTTTACTGCCGACGAATTCAGGAATAAATTTATAGAACAAAAGGGGAATTAGGGAAAAAATTGAATAAAGTATTCAAAATATTAACAGCCTTCGTGTTTTTTATGTATAGCGCTATTGCCTTTTCTCAAGCATATACCTGGGAAGGATTAGGAACAGGCCTTAACAATGGTACAAACGGCGATATATATGCAGTAACATCGTTCAACGGAAAAATTATAGTTGGCGGCTTATTTACACTCGCGGGCGGGTCAGTAGTTGTAAGCAATATTGCCCAATACGATCCGGCAAATGATACATGGAGTGCACTTGGAAGCGGAACCAATGGAGAAGTGCGCTCACTTGCAGTTTACAATTCCGAATTGGTCGCAGGCGGAGCGTTCACACAGGCAGGCGGAAACAACATTCTGAATATTGCCAGATGGAACGGATCGGCATGGCTTGGACTCAACACCGGTGTAGATGGTGAATGCTCAGCTCTTATGGTATTTAATGGTGAGCTTGTTGCAGGCGGAGAAATGAGTAATGCGGGCGGAGTTCCGGTAAATAACATAGCAAAATGGAACGGCAGCGTTTGGAGCGCACTTGGAAGCGGGGCAACGGGCGGCAGCGGAAACAGAGTTTCGGCACTAACCGTCTATAACAGTAATCTGATAGTTGCAGGCAGGTTTACTAATGCGGGCGGACAATCATCACAGCATATTGCAGGCTGGACCGGCGCTGCATGGTTCCCCATGAGCAACATCACTAACGAAAGATTATTTGCAGTTGGCGTACATAACGGGCAGCTTTATGCAGGCGGCAGGTTTACTTCAATTGGAGGGATATCTGCAAGATACATAGCACGATGGAACGGCTCAAGCTGGTTTGACGTTGGCGGCGGATTAGAAGACGAAGTTGAGGCAATTGCATCATATAAAGGTGAGTTGGTAGTTGCCGGTAATTTTGATTTTGCGGGCAGCGGGACAAACAAAATTTTTGTAGATAACATCGCAAAATTCAACGGCACAAACTGGCAGAGCATGCTTACCGGAATGAACGACCGCGTGAACGCACTGCATGTTTTTGAAGGGTCCGATACAACCCTATTTGCTGCAGGTGAGTTTACTTCTGCAGGCGGCAAATGGTGCTACCATACTGCAAAATGGGGTTTATTCAACACCAGTTCGATCAGCGGCAAAGTCCAATATGCCGATAATAACGATTCAGTAATGACGGGGACAGTCAAAGTTGTCAGAATGGATGTCAACTCAAGACAGATAATTACAATTGATTCCGCCAGGATAATTAACGGTAATTATACAATTCCCAGAGTACCAAAAAGAGACAGCACATTAAGAGTAATAGTATTTCCTGATGACGAGCTTGATGGCGGACTTGACACATTCTTTGTGCCGACATATTATCCTTCGGCAATTGACTGGCCGGGAGCATCAGTATTGTACGCAAACAATAATCTGACAAATATTGATATCAGGGTTATCAGACGTACAGCTCCCCCGCAAAACGAATCGGGAACAGGAATCATAAGCGGAAAAATTTATCTGAATGTTCTGCCGCCAAACAACCTGCCCGGTAATGTTTTTCCTTTTCTTGCCGGAACAGTTATTTATCTGAAGAGAGACACCAGTTTTGTAAAATATTCTGTTAGTAACGATTCACAGCGATATTCAATACCGGGCTTATCACAGGGAACTTACAACGTAAGAGTAGTGAGACTTGGTTACGAGATCAAAGATACGAACGTAATTTTGGGAGCTCAGAACATTGATTCTGTGAATTTCCATCTTGATTCGCTTAACGTTATCAGCGCTATTGCGATAAACAACTTTGTCCCAAAGAACTTTGAGCTGAGGCAGAATTATCCAAACCCGTTTAACCCCGTAACAAAGATCCGGTTCTTGATAAAAACAGCAACGTTTGCAGAACTGAAAGTGTTCAGTGTGCTTGGCCAGGAAGTTGCAAGCTTGCTGAAAGAAGATCTAAGGCCGGGCGAGTATGAGGCAACTTTCAATGCGGTTAACTTTCCAAGCGGAGTGTATTTTTACAGGCTGCGAACTGAAGATTTTTCAGAAACCAAAAAAATGGTATTAATAAAATAGCCAGAGCTGTTTTTCCGCAGTTCCGGTTCACAGGGAATTTTAGAATTTAATTTACAATAAATCATAACGTATCAAGGGGGATAAAGTTATGGGAATGCATGATGTAATAACTTCATCAATTAAAAACATTTTTTTTGCAATTCTGGTAGTAGTGCTTGCAGTGCCAATACTGCTTTCGTTGCCTGGCTTTTCGGGGTTTGTGATGAATGCACTCACTATAATTGGATTCGGAGAATAAAGACGGGTGAGCTTAAAATCTAAATGGGAACGCGCCCCATACAGGAACAACAGCGCTTATACATGGCTGTTTATTAAGGGCAGAATGCTGATAGTAAACGATCCGTCGGATCATAAATCCATCAGGAATTCACAGGAAGATACCCGCAAACGTTATAGCGGAACGAAAATAGTGAAAGAACTGACAAGGGTAAAATCCCGTTATCACGGTATATAAATATTGAAGAATAAAGAATATCTAGCAGGAACAAAAAACTGAACGCTTCAATAATAAAGTGAGCATTATGAGCATAAAATTTTTTAGAGCCGCAGTTTTCTCAATTGTAATTTCAACCGTTATAATTTCTTTGCCTGGGTGCGATGAGAACGGGGGTATACTAATTCCGAGCGGATCCACAGATCTTTCGATGAACCTGAAAGTGAGCGACGCAACAAGCTCAGGAAACCTGGTTGTAACTGATGCCAAAGCTCTTGTGACAGATCTGCAGTATGAACGGGAAAGAGACGGAAGGGACCAGCTTCATCATCCCGGGCCTTACGTAATAAATTTTGTACTTACCGGCAGTCTTAAGGAACTGATGCACGGGTATATTGTAAGGGATATATACACGAAAGTAAAATTCAAGCTGCATAAAGCAGGAGAAACGGAAACGATCCCGGATCCTGAATTCAGGGAGGGAACGGCAGAGAGCCAAAGATACTCGTTTATAATAAGAGGAACATATAACGGTACACCGTTTGTATATAAATCAAAGCAGGAAATGAATGCTGTAATTGCGCTCAACAAATCTACTAATATTGACCAGAAGAATATGAACCTGACCACAGTGTTCAATAAGAACTCATGGTTCAAAAATGGTACAGCTGTATTAAATCCAAATGATGCAGGTAATGCTTCTTTGATAGATGCAAGTATTTTAAATTCATTCATTAACGCTTTCCAGGACAACAATAAAGACGGCCAGCCGGATTAACCGCTGCCGGATTAAAATAAGATAATAATTTTCTCCTCTAATATCCCAGGGGGTTTGGCTGTAAAAGGTTGAGCCCCCTTTTTTTATTTGATTTTTTGACAGTGATAAAAAAGCTTCTTTTTGTTATTACCGGAAGTGAAGAAAAGGTAATCTTCACCGCCATCTGAGATTTTGAAAACCCGCCGAAGGTCTTCAGCAATTTCAGGAAAATTACGGCGTGCAACATTAGCTTTGGATATATGGTTTACTTTCAGGTAGTTTCTTACTGCAGATTTTCCGAAATCAAATTTTGAAATCACTTTGAAACTTCTCCCGAAAAAATTTTTTATGAACTTATTTGAGGTCAGAAAAATCCCGTTATTGCTTATGCCCGAAATCTCATTTTTCAAAGCATACTGATGAGCTAATCCTGATTTTATAAGACTAGGTGAAGGTTCATAGAAGAAATCCCCATTCTCATTTATATCAAGCTTTGGCTCATTTAAAGATATCCCCGAAAAAACCATATCTTCTTTACCCGGCATTAACCCCACTGCATATATTTCTGTCTTCCCATCATGATTGCGTTCAAGCAATACGAGAATTTCTTTTACTTCACCATCAAGCGAGATAACCCGGACCTCACGGATTCCACGAAGAGCTCTATAAACGTATGAAATATCAATTAATGGCGAAAGCTTAAGCAGTATTTTGTGAGAAATTTCAAACATACGGTCAAGCATTAACAGCACAGGGGGAGAAGAATTTTCTAATAAAACAGAACGTTTGCCTGTTGTTCTGCGGTCAGCATCAATATAAATAAGCGAAGCTTTAATGTTAGATTTGATAAATTCTTCAGCAGAAGAATCAATACGCAGTATGTTACTTAACCCCATCTTTACTAAATTAGCCCTCACCAGTTCATTCAAAGCAGTATCGTTATCTATCGAAACAACAGAGCCAAACGAACCGGAAAAGGCAATATCATCTATGCCAAGACCGCCGGAGAGATCAAGAAGTACATCACCCTTAAACAAACGTGCTTTGTAATGGGCAAGATGCTCGGAGCTGGATTGTTCATAGCTTTTTGCGGTCAGGAAACAACCATGAGAAGTGAAAACGGGCAGCTTTTTTGCTGCTTTCGGGTAAACACTTAACTGTTCCGAGATAAGCATGTAGTGTTCGGGGAATTTTTTCTTAAGTACTAGCGAATTTTTGCCCGAATATTCTTCCAGCAAAGATTTCAAGTTTAGATTTAATAGAGTATTTTTGTATTCAGGCATTCAGATTTACTGCAATATTTAAAAATCCATTTTACAAATAAAGACTAAATAAAATCTGATGAGATACATTCTTGTCCTTTTGTTCATAAATATGTTATTTGAATCCTATTCACAGAATTATGAAAAATACTTTGATGAATATGGTGTTAAAGGCTCTTTTATGATGTTGGATTTGAATAATGATAAATATCTTATGGTGGATTCCGCAAGGTGCACTCAAAGATTCATTCCGGCCTCAACATTTAAGATTCCCAACTCCATTATAGGGCTTGAAAGCGGCGTTATAAACGACGAGAAGTTTGTAATCCCATGGGACGGGAAGTCGAGGCGTAAAGATTGCGATAAGGATCTATCGCTGAAGGAAGCTATCAAATATTCATGCGTAGCATATTATCAGGAGCTGGCGCGCAGGGTGGGTGAAGTAAAAATGAAGGAAATGCTCGGAAAATTCAACTATGGGAATA
Source organism: Ignavibacteria bacterium (assembly GCA_030835005.1). Taxonomy (GTDB): domain Bacteria; phylum Bacteroidota; class Ignavibacteria; order Tepidaquicellales; family OLB5; genus OLB5. The sequence continues at coordinate 6,298 of JAUQWT010000330.1, forward strand.
TGGATATCTCAGGAGGGATAGATATGTTCTGGCTTGAGGGCGGATTGAGAATTAGCCAGACCGAACAGATCGAATTCCTGAAAAAAATGTACAGGTATGAGCTTCCCGTTTCAAAGCGCTCAATTGATATTGTAAAAAACATTATTGTTCTTGATTCAAACGAAAATTACATATTCAGAGGAAAAACCGGATGGGGATTCCAGGATGGCAAAAATATAGGTTGGCTTGTTGGCTGGCTGGAAACGGGAGGCAATGCGTATTTTTATGCAATAAATATAGAAAGTGAAAAGGAAACTGAATCATTTGCTCCCTCCCGCAGGGCAATTTCAGAGAAAATATTCAGAGATCTTGGCTTGATGAAGTAAGGGAACTCTTTTACAGTATAAATGTGTGCTTTGACTCCGCTCCTTAAGTGGTCGCTGACAGCACAACAGAGCGTAGTTACCTTTTTATCCCGTTGTTGGTGTGTTTGTTGAATCCCGTTTGCGGGATCACCAACAACAAAATCAATAAAATCATACTAATTTGCAAAAAACAATTTTAATAACGGGTGCAACAGGAATGATCGGCAGGCATATTGCAGAAGCAATTGTAAAGCGTGGCGATGAGTTTATTGCTTTGACCACAAATGCTGATTCAGCCGCAAAGAAATTATCCTCAGCAAAAAAAATAGTAGAATTAAATGATTACTTAAAGCTGAGAGATGAGAAAATTGATGCTGTGATAAATCTGGCAGGAGCTAATTTAGGAAGCAAGAGATGGAACGACAAAACAAAGAAGGAATTTTATGATTCACGGATAGATACTACGGCAAAGCTGGTTAATCTTTTCTCACAAATGCCCGTTAAGCCGGAAGTGCTAGTGAGCGCATCCGGAGCAGATTATTACGGCGATTGCGGCAGCAAGGATGTTTATGAAGATTCACCACGGGCAGATTCATTTCTGGGTAAACTGACGGGCGATTGGGAACAGGTAGCATTGAAAGCCGAAACTTACGGCTTGCGGGTAGTTGTTTTGAGGACAGGATTTGTAATGGCAAAGAACTCCGAAGCAGTAGATAAACTTCTAATGCCGTATAAGTTATTCGTTGGCGGTCCATTAGGCGGAGGAAAGCAGTATGTATCGTGGATACACATTGATGATCTTGTTGGTATATATCTTTATGCTATAGATATCCCTGGAATCAGTGGAATTTACAATGCCGCATCACCAAATCCGAAAACAATGAAAGGATTTGGCAAGTCAGCGGCAAAAGTGCTTCACCGTCCTGCAATATTTCCGGTACCCGGAATCGTCGTGAAGCTCATTGCAGGCGAAATGGCGGCAGTTGTGCTTGAAGGCAGAAGGGCACTCCCTAAAAAACTGATAGATGCCGGTTATAATTTTAAATTTCCCCGTGTAGAAGATGCGTGGAAGGATGTGCTTAAGAAACAATAATATATAATTTTGAGAAAGAATTGCGGCTAAAGCCATTTTTTACTCGTGCTTAACCCACAGCCTAAAGGTTCCCGCCGTGCGCGACAGGTTGTGGCAATTCATAAACACATCGATTAATTAATTTGCTGAGTCTCTTCGAAGTAGGACTCAGCGAAAAATAATCTCAATCACCTTTTGGAAAAACCTTTAGCCCTGCCGGGCCGTACCAGGGCCTTATCACCGGCTCCAGAAATCCATTTGTGACCGCCGGGTCAACGCTCATCAGCTTTCGGGCTTCTTCTTCGGTGGCAACATCAAGTATCAGTATTCCACGCATAGGGTCTTTATCTATAAACGGTCCTGCAAGTTTACATTTGCCCTCATCAAACATCTTCCCGATATTTGCCAAATGCCCGGCCTGAATTTCTGACATCTTAGCGGAATCAAGTTCTTTTGCATCCGGTACTGAGTTCAGGAATACAAAGTAATACTTTTTCATTTCGAATTCGGGTTCACCCTCTTTTTGCGCCATTACTTTTCCTGTTAGTGAAATTATCAAAATTGTTAATGCTCCAATAACTATATTTTGCGGTTTCATTTTAGATCTTAAATTTAGTTTCTTTATAAATATACACTGTTGGGTTATTTCCACGCTCCGAGTATTGCACCGATAATTGTAAACGTCACGACATGATAGCCTGCATTTATGAGCCAGAGCTTCAGCGACCTTCTTTCAAACAGGTAAACTATGCCAAATGACATTGCCACCCAGCCAAATCCTGCCATGAATCCGGCACACAATCCAAACGAAAGGTCTGCCTCCGGCCCGATGAACATTGCCATATTTATCGCTATGATGAGCGAGAGAAAGAACGAGACTCCGAATATT